>JAHEEX010000141.1 GCA_024640465.1 Sphingobacteriales bacterium
AAGATCGTTCATAGTTCCTTAAGCAAAGAGTAGTATCTATTGCAAACCGCCCTATTCATGGGGCGGTTTCTTTTTTTGTAGAAATCGAAAGTGGAAAGTGGAAAATCGAAAATAAAATACAATTGCCAGTCACCAGTCACCAGTTGACAGTCGCCAGTTGACAGTCAACAGCCCGTTGAATTAACTAAATGAAGAAAATGGGAATAGAAAATTAATAGAATCGATAAAATAAAATTGAGTTTACATGCCATGAAATGTATTTGGCTGTTGACTAATGGCTCATAACTCCAGACTTGTATTTCATGGCTGTTGACTAACGGCTCCCGGCTCCCGACTCTTTTCTTGGTTACTGTCTGATTTATAATTTGCATATTTTATTTGTAGATGGCTATATTCATAGATTATTAACTTGAATTAAATTTCAATTATCTTAAATCCGATTAATTGAAATGAATCTGATACAAAATCGCAGTTAATTTACTAAAATTGGAAGAATCGTATAAAACAAGTAAGTCAGCATGGTTTAAAGGACAGCCAAAGGCGCTTGCATTATATTCCTCCATTGTAGCATTTCTGGCATACGCTTCTATTTTTGCATATAGAAAGCCTTTTACTGTTGGGTCTTATGAAGATATTCACCTGGGAGATTTTTCTTACCAGACAGTGTTAATCATCAGCCAGGTGGTGGGGTATATGCTGAGTAAATTTTATGGCATACGATTCATCGCAGCATTAAGACGTCGGGGCAGGTGGAAAACCGTTGCTGTTTTAATTGGCATTTCCTGGTTCTGTCTTTTGCTTTTTGCAATAACACCTCCCTGGTTTGGAATCGTCTGCTTTTTAGTAAATGGATTTATGCTTGGATTTTTATGGGGAATCATTTTCAGTTATGTAGAAGGCAGGAGGTCTACAGATTTTACAGGTTCAGTAATGGCTGTGAGTTTTATTTTCGCAGGTGGTTTTACCCGATCTGTAGCAAAATGGCTGATGATGAAATTTGGTATAACCGAAATGTGGATGCCTTTTTTCACAGGTGCCATTTTTGCATTGCCTCTGGCCATTTTTTTATACCTGCTTGAAAAAATTCCTGCTCCGGATGAGGCTGATGAAGCTGAAAGGACTAAACGAATTCCAATGGCACAACAGGACCGCAGGGTAATGATGCAGTCATTTGGCACCGGGGTATTTCTTGTTACATTAACTTATGTCTTTCTTACCATCATGCGCGACATAAGGGATAACTATATGGCTAATATGTGGCGGGAGTTGGGGTATGGTTCTAACTATGGCATCTTTACTCAAACAGAAACAATTACCTCAGTCATTGTGCTTCTTATGATGGCATCTCTTGTACTAATCCGAAAAAATATAATCGCCTTTCGGGTGGTACACCTGGCAATTTTTATTGGCTTTTTGATGGCGGGACTTTCCTCATTTTTTTTTGTATTGGGGCAAATGGACGGAGCTATATGGATGCAGTTGACCGGACTTGGATTATACATGGCATATATCCCCTTCAATAGCATTTTTTTTGAAAGAATGATTGCCAGTTTTCGCATTGCTGCCAATGTTGGTTTCCTGATATATATAACCGATGCATTCGGTTACCTTGGTAGTGTTATTGTAATGATTGTCAAAGAAACGATCCGTATGGAAATTAATTGGTCTTCATTCTTTGCATGGGGAGTAATCGGGTTCTCTATTATCGGATTGTTAGGAATATTTTCTTCATTGCAGTGGTTTAATAAAAAATATAAGTCGATGAATTTGCCATAAAGGCAATCATTACACAAAGGCTTATTTAATCCTTCCGGACATTTAATGTAAAACCAAATGTTGTGCCTACATCTGGTTTACTTCTAACATGTATGCTGTGTTGGTGGGCTTCAATAATATGTTTGCAAATGGCCAGTCCTAATCCTGTGCCGCCAATATTTCGGCTTCTGCCATAATCTGTACGATAAAAGCGTTCGAATATCCTGGATAAGTGTTCTTCGTTAATTCCCATCCCATCATCACTGAATTCGATGAGGATATTTTTCCCGTCGGTATTATAAAAGCTGGCCTCAACACTTCCATTTACTTTACCATATTTAATAGCATTATCAACCAGGTTTATGATCACCTGCCTGATCTTTTCTTTATCGGCATTGACCGTTATAGGAGATTCACATCCTTTCTTGATGAACAGCCGGATATTTTTATCCTGGGATTTAATGGCGAGGCTTTCAAAAACTTCCCTTGTAAGGTCCTGTATGATGAAGTTGGTGAACTGTAATTGTTGTTCCCCGCTTTCAAGCCGGGAAATCTCATCAAGATCGTCGATCAGGTTTACAAGCCTGTCAACATTTTTTGCTGCACTGTTAAGGAATTTTTTATTTACTTCCGGGTTTTCCAAAGCGCCATTTAGCAATGTATCAACATATCCCTGGATGGCAAATACTGGCGTCTTGAATTCATGCGAAAGGTTTTGGAGAAATTCTTTCCGGTAAGCTTCATTTTGTTTTAAGATCTCGATTTCTTCTTTCCTTTGCTCGGCCCATTTCTCTACATCTTCACTTACTTCCTCCATGCTTTTTTGCGGAAGGATATTTTTGTAGTAAAACTCTTCCCTTTTAGTTGCCTTTGTCTGATAGATAAATTTATAAATAAGTTTGATTTTCCGGTAAATGAACTCCTGGATAACAAAGTGTGTGAGGAAATATGAAATTATGAAAAGTACAATGAAGGTAACTATGGGTATCCACCAGGTTCTGATGAAAAGAAAATTGGCAAACCCACCAACTAACGATATGGTTAAGGCGTTGAATAAAGCGATTTGCCGGGGGTTGATATTCTTGGTATCAAACATAAGTGCAAGTTACGGGAAAGTCGCCAGTAGCCAGTCGCCAGTTGACAGTCAACAGCCGAATACATGAGTCGTTAGTCGGGAGTCTTTAGTCATTAGTCATCAGCCAAATACATAAAGATTTTGCATTTGGTTGTTTTTATTGAAAACTGTATTGGCTGTTTCCGTCAACCGTCAACCGTCAACCGTCAACCGTCAACCGTCAACCGTCAACCGTCAACCGTCAACCGTCAACCGTCAACCGTCAACCGTCAACCGTCAACCTTTCTTTCCGGTTAGATTATAACTCAAATTTATATCCAACACCCTTTACAGTGGTGATACAGTCAATTCCTAATTTCTGGCGGATCTTTCTGATGTGTACATCAATTGTTCTGTCGCCAACGATTACATCAGCGCCCCAGATTTGATTTAGGATTTCGTTGCGGAGAAAAACCCTTCCCGGTCGGGAAGCAAGGAGGTATAATAATTCAAATTCTTTTTTGGCAAGGCTGATATTTTCACCTTTATAAATTACCAGGAACTGTACCGGATCAATTTTCAAGTCGCCCTGTTCCAGGATCTGGTTATCATCAGATTTACTGAACCTGCGGAAAAGTGAATTCACTTTTGTTACCAGTACTTTTGGACTGATGGGCTTACTTAAATAATCATCGGCGCCATATTCCAAACCCCGTACATGGGAAAGTTCATCGTTCAGGGCTGTCAGAAAAATGATGAGGGTTTCATGGAAGGCCGGCTGCGACCTTAATATTTTGCAAACCTCCATCCCGTTTTTATTGGGCATCATCACGTCCAGGATGATCAGATCGGGTTTGGAAAGTTTGGCTTTTTGAAGAGCGTCTTCCCCGTCTTTGGCGGTAACAACATCGTACCCTTCAATCTTCAGATTGTAACTGATGATCTCGAGGATATCCGGCTCATCGTCAGCAATCAGAATTTTCTTGCCTTTGGGGTCCATTAACATAAAATTTACGCAAAAGTAACCTTGCTGCCTGCCCGCCCCAAATCCGGAGGATTATGAAATTGTTAACCGGATTTTGACGTTATTGCGCTTACAAGGTATTACAAAAAAGGAAAAATGAACAGGAAAGGGCATTTAGGCCTAATTTTGAAAAGATTTGTCCAGTGAAACCATGAATAAATGTTTACTATTACTCTGCAGTCTGTTGATTTTATTTGGTACTGCCCTTGCCGGACAGGATACCACCAAATATAAAATAGATATCCGTCGTGTTAAATTGCATGAGGATATCGATAAAGACCAGGCAAAATTACTTAGGTCTGATGGGCACGACGATCAAATGATCACTGCCGGGCCGGATGAAGATGTGAACCTGTTACTGACGGATATTTTTACCCGCCAGGTAGATTATGTCCAGGATTCAATAGAACAGAGCATGGTCCTTGATCACCGGCTTAAAGTGAAGTATCTCACGGGTTTGGATAATCTGCTGAATGGTTTTATGGAAGGTTGGCGCAGGCGTACGATTGCACCTGAGAAAGGCGTTGTTTTATTTGTTGCTTACCTTGAAATGATGGAAGCTGACCTGAAAAAAGTGTCAATTGCACCCATTGTTGAAAAGTATCCTTATGAAGTAGGCAATATACTTGTCAATAGTTCTTCCAGTGTATTTTTTGAGAACCCCGGTATCCAGGAAGCGCGTATCAACCTGTTTAGAAAATTCTGCCGTTTGTATCCGGAACAGGCTCTTCCGAAGCTGGAAAATTTCAGCAATGTGCCTTTTGCCGACAGCCTGATAAGTTTTGCCGCGCATACATATCCCAGCCAGTTTTATGATTATGCTGCTGCATCCCGCACTAATGTTGGACAGCTTATCAGGCAAAGCCAGGACCCACTGGTAAAGGCCATCACTTCCATGGCCTCCAGTAAAAGCGGACGATTATATTATCCTTTCCTGGATGAAGTTATGAATGGCAGACTAACCATTGATAAGCTGAACCAGGTTATGACAGACAGCCTGCAATATTACCGGTTGCTTGTGCAAACCCAGATTAGCTACGCTGAAAGAATGCGCAAAAAGGATACCCCCCTTGTTGCCAGTGAAATGCCCCGGATGCTGAAAAGGAAAGCGGAAGAAGTTTTCATCAACCAGATTAATGCCTTACACGACGAACCAGAAGCAGCCAGGTTTAAGATTCTGGAGCCCTTCAGTCCCCAGGAACTGTATTATCTGATTGTCCTCGGAGAAGAAATAATATATACTTCAAGCTATAAGGGTGTCTACAAGCGCATGATGGAAAGAATGCCACGCCCTGCAGGGGATACTTTACTGATGTCTGTGCAGTTTGATAAGTTTAAAAAATTTATCAAAATGGCCGCCGGATATAATACACTGGATCCGTTTTTAGCAACTATGCCCGACAGTAGTGCACAGCGCCTGATGATAGCCTTTGCACGCGGCCTGGATAAACAGGAAGGCCTGGAGGAAGCTGTTGATGTGGCAGATTCTTATGGTAGTATTACAACGCCATCTGTAAAAAAGCTCATCGACCGTGAAATTGATAAAAGCAGGTCTGCAAGCCTGGAACAGGCACAGAAAAGAAGTTTCGTTATTTATGATATCCTGCAAACAATTTTTAAATCTTCTGCCGACAGTAGCATTGATATTTCCGCAAAACTTGGGATCCCTCCTGTATACAAATTAGACTATAGTTCATTAACAGATGCATCCGGAAGGGTAGTGGAAATGGCGTTTTTTTATGGAGATAAAGATGGTATTGAATCATATGCCAACTATATGAGCCTGTTTAATGGCCACCCCGAATGGAAAATTACCCGCAATAAAGAATGGGTGGAAATTAAATCCGTGAAAGGGAAAAATGTATGGATCTATGCCAACCTGCCCCTGGATAATTCAAAAGGCAACGACCCTGATGCACGGGCACAGGAAAACCTGCTGGAGTATCTTTCCAAAAATGGGCTGAAGCCAACCATAGTGATTCATCGCGGACATAGTTACCATGTTAAGTATACCCTCAAACAATTACCTTCTTCTGCCAGGATTGTCATTCTCGGTTCTTGCGGCGGTTATCATAACCTGGACGACGTGTTGCAAAAATGCCCTGATGCACATATAATTTCTTCCAAAGAAGTAGGAACCAGAACCGTTAACGAGCCGATACTCAGGTCAATTAATGATGATCTCCGTAATGGCAGGAACATTGAATGGATCCCCATGTGGAAGTCGCTTGCCTCTCAATTTAACAGCCCGGAATCAAAAGAAAGATTTGAAAATTATATACCGCCTCATAAGAACCTGGGAGCGTTGTTTATTAAGGCGTATAATAAAGCAATGGGAAATGCAGTCGGGAGTCAATAGTCGGGAGTCTTGAGTCAACAGCCAAATGCAGTCGGGAGTCAATAGTCGGTAGTCGTTAGTCGTGAGTCAACAGCCGTTGTTGATATATCTTATTCCGGATACCTATTTCTTTGAACTCTATACTATTAATCAGGGCTGTTTTTGGCGACTGGTGACTGGTGACTGGCGACTTGCATTGCTTCCAACTAACATCTAACAACTAAAAATGTCCGATCAGCCTACGATAAAGAAAATATTCGACTTCAGCCTGCTTCGCCGGATTTTCGGTTATGCAAAACCGTATAAAAGAAGGTTTATTCTTTCTGTTATACTTTCAGTAGTGTTAGCGGTATTGGCCCCCATTCGTCCTTTGCTGATCAACTATACTATTCATGATGTCATGCAGCGGGGTGACGATGAGAAGGCGCTGATCATGACCCTGTTGATCAATATTACCCTGATCCAGGTAGTGATACTTATAATAGAAACATTGCTTCGTTTTTATTTTTCATTTCTCACTTCCTGGCTGGGACAAACGGTGGTGCGTGATTTGCGGGTTGAAGTGTATCGCAAGATATTATCCCTTAATCTTTCCCAGTTTGATAAAACACCAATTGGGACATTAACCACCAGAACGATCAATGATATTGAAGCCATTAATGATGTTTTTTCCGAGGGGCTGATACCTATTGTTGCTGATCTGCTTTCGATCATTGCCATTCTTACCGCCATGTTCTGGACCAACTGGCAGTTAACACTGATCTGCCTTATTCCATTTCCGCTGATGATCATCGCAACATATTATTTCAAGGAAAGCGTGAATAAGTCATTTATTCGGGTACGCAATGCCGTGGCCGCACTAAATGCTTTTGTACAGGAACATATTACCGGCATGCAGGTGATTCAGGCTTTTACGGCGGAGGATAGGGAACACAAAAAATTTGATCGCATTAACCGGGACCATCGCGATGCCAATATCCGGGCAATTTTTGCTTATTCCGTTTTTTTCCCACTCGTTGAAATTGTTTTAGCTGTTTCAATGGGTTTACTGGTTTGGTTCGCCGCCCGGCAGGCGTATAATTTATCGGCACAGGAAGCAGCAAACATTACAGGGCATATTGTTTCCTTCATTTTAATGCTTAACCTGCTGTTCAGGCCGCTCAGGGTGATTGCAGATAAATTCAATGTCCTGCAAATGGGCATGGTTGCCAGTGAAAGGGTATTCAGGGTATTGGATAATCCGGATATTACGGATAATGGCGGCAAACAGGAACCCAATGAGATTAAAGGGGCTATTGAGTTTGATAAAGTCAGTTTTGGATATGCACCAGGTCAGCCGGTTTTGAAAAAAATTGACTTTTCCCTTGCGCCAGGGGAGACAATGGCGATAGTTGGGCATACCGGAAGCGGAAAAACAACCATTATCAGTTTGCTCAACAGGTTATATGCCGTCTCGGACGGTGAAATACGGTTAGATGGCATTAATATTAATGATTATCCGCTGGATGAATTGCGAAAACATATCGGGGTAGTGTTGCAGGATGTTTTCCTTTTTTCAGGTTCAATTTATGATAATGTCACCCTGCGGAACCCGGATATTAAACAGGAAGACGTTGAAAGGGCTGCGAGGCTGATCGGAATGCATGAATTTATCATGCAATTACCAGGCGGATATCAATATAATGTAATGGAAAGGGGAAGTACACTCTCGCTTGGGCAAAGGCAGCTGTTATCATTTATAAGGGCACTCCTCTATAACCCGGCGGTGTTGATCCTGGATGAAGCAACCTCTTCAGTGGATACCGGTTCGGAACAACTTATCCAGCACGCCATTGAAACCCTGATTTCAGGGAGAACTTCCATTGTGATAGCACACAGGCTTTCTACCATACGTAAAGCCAATAAAATCATGGTCCTGGATAAAGGAGAGATCCGGGAAATGGGCACACATGAAGCCCTTTTGGCGAAGGGTGGTTTTTATGCGAACCTGCATAAAATGCAGTTTGAAAAGAAACTGGCCAGGATCTAAAGCGCAACCCACTTTTTTCAAGGCGTTTTTTCATTTGTTTTTACATCTTCCCGTGGTTTTTCACCCCCGCCTCCCTATCTTTGCGCCAAATTTAAGGATGGATATGCGATTCAAGCGGTTCAAATCTTTACTGGTAGCGGTTTTAACGCTACATATATTTCTTTTTTCTAATGTAACTTTGGCGCAACATGAAGAGGCTCCTGGTGAAGCTCAAAAGCCAGCCACAGAGGCTGCTGAAGGGCATGAGAAAAAAGAGGGATTTAATGCCAATGAAGTAATATTTGACCACATCCTTGATGCACATGAGTTTCACTTTTTCAATTATACCGGAAAGGATGGTAAAGAACATCATGTTTCCATTCCATTACCAGTGATCCTCTATTCTCCGGAAAAAGGGTTATCTGTTTTCATGTCATCTGCATTTCATCATGGTGAACATGAAGTGGATGGTTACAAGTTGGTTGGAAATAAAATCCTTCCTGTAGATCCTGCTCAAAAAGTATATAATTTTTCCCTGACAAGGAATGTGGTTCAGATGATGCTGGGTTTATTCATCCTGGTGTGGATTCTCCTTAGCATGGCTGCTAAGTATAAGCGTAACGGATCGGGCAAAGCACCAAGCGGATTACAAAATGCCATCGAACCGGTAATTACTTTTATTCGTGATGAAGTGGCCATACCTAATCTGGGGCCAAAATATAAAAAGTTCCTCCCTTACCTGCTTACTGTTTTCTTTTTTATCCTGATCAATAATATTTTTGGATTGATCCCGGGTTCAGCCAACGTAACGGGAAATATTGCATTCACACTGGTACTCGCTGTTATTTCATTTATAGTGATTCTGATCAGCACCAATAAACATTTCTGGGGCCATATTTTCAATCCGCCGGTACCTGGATTTGTAAAAGGAATTCTTGTTCCGGTGGAAATCCTGGGTGTATTTACAAAGCCATTCGCATTGATGATTCGTCTTTTTGCGAACATGATGGCTGGGCACATCATCATCATTTGTTTAATTTCATTGATCTTCATATTTGGTGGTTTAAGTAAAGGAATTGGCTGGGGATTCTCGCCCATATCCATTGCTTTTGCTGTTTTCATTTACCTGATAGAGATACTGGTGGCATTTATACAGGCATTCATCTTTACGAATCTCACAGCTGTATTTATCGGACAGGCATTTGAAGGGGAGCATCATGAAGAAGCACATCATTAATTTTTTTTCTTAACCAATACAAACACACAAGTATGCATTTACTGGATGTTTTGTTAAGTACGACACCATGGGCTAATGCCGGAGGTGCAAT
>JAHEEX010000025.1 GCA_024640465.1 Sphingobacteriales bacterium
TTCTACCCGGTATTCATATTAAAGATTATGTATCTGCGCTGATTGCGGCTGCTGTTTTGGCCCTGCTGGATTCATTTATAAAACCTATCCTGGTAATCCTGACCATTCCATTTACACTCATTACACTGGGACTTTTCCTGCTCGTAATCAATGCAGTTATCGTATTGGTTGGTGCGAAGCTGGTTGATGGTTTTTCGGTGGATAGTTTTTGGTGGGCGCTGGGTTTCAGTATGGTGGTTTCTTTGATTGTTACTTTACTGGAAAGTTTTGATAAACGAATCAATAAAAAATAACCAGTTAACAGTCGCCAGTCACCAGTCACCAGTCGCCAGGAACAGCCCTGATTAATAGTAAACTAGTTTAAAAAGAGACTACCAAAAATGTAAAAAAATAATTGATTCCGACTAATATAAGCTCAATTATATTTTAGCTGTTCCATTATTTTTCTATTTCCATTTTTTTCATATAGCTGCATCAAAGGGCTATTGACTGCCGACTGGTGACTGTCGACTGTCTACTTTTTTTCTATTTCCATTTTATTAAGATAGTTGCTTCAAAGGGCTGTTGACTGTCTACTGTCAACTGGTGACTGTCTACTTTTTTTCTATTTCCATTTTATTAAGATAGTTGCTTCAAAGGGCTGTTGACTGCCGACTGTCAACTGGTGACTGGCTACTTTTTTTCTATTTCCATTTTTTTCATATAGCTGTTTCAAAGGGCTATTGACTGCCGACTGTCAACTGGTGACTGTCTACTTTTTTTCTATTTCCATTTTATTAAGATAGTTGCTTCAAAGGGCTGTTGACTGGCGACTGTCGACTGGCGATTGTCGACTTGTTATTTCCACTATTCTCCCGACCTTTACACAATGCTGCAGTTTGACAGAAAAGATTTATCGAATAAAGAGCTGATTCATTTTTTCCGGCAACTTTTATTGCCCCGGATGATTGAAGAAAAAATGCTGATACTCCTCCGCCAGGGACGGATATCTAAATGGTTCAGTGGGATTGGCCAGGAAGCCATTTCCGTTGGTGCAACACTTGCCTTGCAAGAAGATGAATGGATCATGCCCCTGCATAGAAATTTAGGTGTATTCACCGGCAGGGGGATGCCGCTCGAAAAATTGTTTCTTCAGTGGCAGGGTCGGAAAGATGGTTATAGCAAAGGGCGTGAAAGAAGTTTTCATTTTGGCTCGGCCGAACATCATGTTTGCGGAATGATATCCCACCTTGGCCCGCAACTGGCCCTTGCCGATGGTGCTGCACTGGCCTATTCCCTAAAAGATGAGGAAAAGGTTTCCCTGGCATTCACCGGAGATGGCGGGACTTCTGAGGGTGATTTCCATGAAGCGCTTAATGTGGCGGCAGTCTGGGACCTGCCGGTGATTTTCATCATTGAAAATAACGGGTATGGCCTAAGTACACCGGTTAATGAACAATACCGCTGCGAAAACCTGGTTGACCGGGCAAAAGGATATGGCATGGCCGGTGTGCAGATCGATGGAAATAATATACTAACGGTTTACGATACTGTTAAAGGAGTACGTGACTATTGCATAAAAAACCAAAAACCTTTTTTAATTGAATGCATGACATTCCGGATGCGTGGTCATGAAGAAGCCAGCGGTACCAAATATGTTCCTGCTTCTCTTTTTGAAGAATGGGCGCAGAAAGACCCTGTTGTGAATTTTGAAAAATATCTCGAAAAAAATGGCATCCTCAATTATGACCAGGTAAATGAAATCCGGGACGAATTCAGGATCTATATTGATGATAGCATTAAGGCAGGTTTGGAATCCGGTGCTTTTGTGGTAGATAAAGAGGAAGAGTTGCGAGACGTTTATTCAGTCGCCCGTCAATCAGTTGACAGTTCACAGTTGACCGTTGACAGTCAACCGTCAATCGTCAACCGTCAACCGTCAACCGAAATCAGGTTTATCGATGCCATCAAAGAAGGTTTGATGCAAAGCATGGAGCGGCATGAAAACCTGATACTGATGGGGCAGGATATTGCGGAGTATGGTGGTGCGTTTAAGATTACTGAAGGACTTGTGGAGAAATTTGGTCGTGAGCGGGTACGTAATACACCACTTTGCGAAAGTGCCATACTGGGTGTTGCCATGGGCCTGAGCCTGGAAGGATTTAAAAGCATGGTGGAGATGCAATTCGCGGATTTTGTAACAGCAGGATTCAACCAGATCATTAATAACCTTGCAAAGATTCACTACCGTTGGGGGCAAAACGCAGATGTTGTTGTACGAATGCCAACCGGCGCAGGAGTTGGAGCGGGCCCATTTCATTCACAGAGCAATGAGGCATGGTTTGTCCATACGCCTGGTTTAAAAGTGGTTTATCCTTCTACACCGGAAGACGCCAAGGGTTTACTTATTGCAGCATTCAACGATCCCAATCCGGTAATGTTTTTTGAGCATAAAGGGTTATACAGAAGCGTGAGCGGGGAAGTGCCGCCGGAATATTATGAAATTGAGATCGGTAAGGCAAAGACGGTTAAGGAAGGCAGTGACATTAGCATAATCACTTATGGTAGCGGCGTTCATTGGGCATTGGATTATGCTAAAAACCATCCTGAACTTTCGATCTATATATTGGATCTGCGTACTTTATTGCCACTTGACTATGATGCCATCCGAACTTCGGTTGAGCGTACAGGTAAGGTGCTGATTTTGCACGAAGATACCCTGACGGGTGGTATTGGTGGTGAGATTGCAGCCTGGATCAGTGAGCATTGTTTTGAAAAACTGGATGCGCCTGTATTAAGATGTGCGAGTATGGATACACCTGTTCCATTTGCTCTTGAACTGGAAGGGCAGTTCCTCGCAAAATCCAGGCTGGCGTCCTCGGTGGAAAAGCTGCTATCTTTTTAATAAACTATCAAAAATTATTTACGGTACCCTGAAATTCAATTTTAATGCTTACCTTTTTAACAGATTAACCTCCGCCTCTTTTTTGAAAACACCACGGTCTTTTACCCTTTGCTGGTTTTTCGGTAATGCTTAAAATACTGGAAATGAAAAAGGCCTGCCTGGTTTTTACATCTATCATACTGCTGATATATACTTCCGCAGTTTGCCAGACCCCCGAGAGTTTTGTTGAATCCGGAATCAAAAAGAAAACGGCGAAAGATTATGCCGGTGCACTGCAGGATTTCAGTAAGGCCATTGAATTAAATCCAAAGTTGTTCAATGCCTATGTACAGCGTGGGTTAGGAAGATATGAAATCAAAGATTATGAAGGTGCTATACTGGATTTCAATAAAGCCATAGAAATCAATCCCGGAGATTTCGTGGTTTATAGATACAGGGGCTTGTCAAAATACAATCTTACCAATTATAAACCGGCATTAACGGATATTAATATCGCCATTACATTGAATCCGGCCGATTGGTATAATTATTATGCACGGGGCCTGTCTTATTTTGCATTAGCCGATTACGCCACAGCAACAACGGATTTTTCCAGGGTCCTGGAATTAATGCCGGGTAGTTTCGATGCATATTCATACAGGGGACTGTCAAAATTGCGAACAAAGGACTATTCAGGTGCCATATTGGATTTTAATCGTTGTATTGAAATCCTTCCGCTAAATGCTGTACCTTATTTCAATCGTGGGCTTTGTAAAGAACAGTTGCAGGATTACCGTGGGGCAATGGCAGATTTTTCAAAATCCATTGAAAATGATCCAAAATATACTGCAGCCTATAACAACAGGGGGCTCATTAAAAATAAAATGAATGATTTCCAGGGAGCCATTGCCGATTTCAATATGGCAATAGAGATTCGACCCAATGATCCTATTCATTACTTTAACAGGGGTATTTCAAAATCAAAACTGCAGGACTATCTAGGTGCCATGGCGGATTATGACAAGGTAATTTTGCTGGATGCAAAATACAAAGAGGCTTATACGAACAGGGGTGTTTTACGCATTCAAATGGGGCAAAAAGATGCGGGTTGCATGGATCTGAGTAAGGGTGGGGAGTTGGGTGATCAGAAAGCATATGAAGGAATTCGAAAATACTGTAACCAGTAATGATGGATAATATCAACATTCGCTGTCCAAAATGCCATTGGGAGCCTGATGGCAAGCCTTATTGGTCCTGCTCCTGTGGTATGCAGTGGGATACATTTGCTACTGGTGGCAGGTGTCCGAAATGTGGTAAGGTATGGTCGCAAACACAATGTGTTGAACCAGCCGGAGGATGTAATCTATGGTCGCCTCATCTCGACTGGTATGAAAATCTACATGATATTTCGGAAGAAATACTTTCTTTATTGAAGGAGGCTAAGGTCTAGAAAACCATTTCGCTGTGTATTAATTTTTCTGCCCGAGCCTTAGCGCCATCTTGGTTAATGTATTTACTTCGCACCTCTTACCTCGTACTTACTCATGCTTCCAATAAATCCGTCTTCCTCTCCCCAATCTGTTGCCGCCACATGGCGTAATAAAGTCCCTTTTTATCAACCAATTCCGTATGTGAACCTTCTTCAATGATTCTTCCCTTTTCCAATACATAAATGCAATCGGCATACATGATGGTAGAAAGCCTGTGTGCGATCATGATCATGATCTGTTGATCGGCGGCGGATATTTCTTTTACTGTTTCAGTGATCTCTTCTTCAGTAATCGAATCCAGCGCCGATGTAGCTTCATCAAAGATCAGGATGCGTGGATTTCGCAGCAGTGCTCTTGCGATGGCAAGCCTTTGTTTCTCCCCGCCGGATACTTTTTTTCCGCCCTCACCCAAAATGGTATCCAGTCCTTTGCCTGATTCGGTAACCACTTTTAGTGCAGAGGCACGTTCCAATGCCTGGTAAATGTCTTCATCGGTAGCATCGGGTTTCACAAAAAGCATATTATCGCGGATACTTCCGGAAAATAATTGGGTCTCCTGGGTTACAAATCCCAGTTGCTTGCGCATGCGATTATAACGGATATCCTTAGCCGGAATTTCGTCATAATAGATCATGCCTTCTGTAGGTGTATATAATCCAACCAACAATTTTACCAGGGTTGATTTTCCGGATCCGGATGGGCCCACAAAGGCAATCGTTTCACCTCTCCTGACGGTAAAAGAAAGATCTTCAACTGCAGACTGTTTGGCGTTTTTATACCTGAACCCAACATTCTCAAAACGCAGGCTTTCAATTTCTCCGATCTCGACAGGTTCATCCGGCCTGTATTCAGGCTCTTTTTGCATGAGTTCATTAAATATCTGCAGGGACGCTTCCGCTTCGCGATACGCAATAATGATATTTCCCAGATCCTGCAGTGGAAAAATAATGCGGGTAGAAATAAACTGCATGGATATTAATTCGCCGGGAGAAAGAAGTTTTCGGAAAATTAACCAGAGCAATAAAAACAGGATAGATTCTTTTAGCATGAGCAGGGCCGTGCTTTGAAAAAAAGACAGGGTCCTTACCTTTTTCACTTTCTGCATTTCCAGGTTAAAAATGTTTTCCGTGAATCCTTTCAGTCTCCTTATTTCCGGATATGTCAATCCGAGACTTTTTACGAGTTCGATATTTCGCAGTGATTCTGTAATCGCCCCGCTCATTTTATTTGTTTCATGTACAACCGAACGTTGAACAGCTTTAATTTTTCGACTAAGTATTGATGTTAGTCCACCCAGAACCACTACACCGATCAGGAAGACCGGAATTAAGGCCCAATGCTTTGTAATGGAATACCAGATCAAAAAAGCGATACCAACTGCGGAAGAGAATATTACGTTTATAAATGCACTGATGAATTTTTCATTATCAGCCCTTACTTTCTGGAGTGTGGAAACAACCTGACCGCTGCTGGTTTCTTCAAATTCATGATAGGGCAGCCTTAGCGTTTGCCTCAATCCTTCATTAAAGATCTCCATCCCGAACTTTTGTACGATGAGCCTGGTTACGTATTCTGTTAATGACTGCCCAACCCTTGCCAGTAATGCAATTCCAATAGCAATGCCCAGCCATTTAAGGGCGCCATTGATGAGCTCGCTTTCCGGTTTGTCGCCGGGATTGAGTGCATACTGATCAATGATTTTTCCAAATATGATGGGATCGATCAATTGCAATACCTGCGAAATGGCCGCCAGTAACATAGCCAGGAAAAGCCATTTCTTAAAGGGTTTTAAATAAGTCCATATAATTTTCATGTCGTTTTCTTTTTTCAATATCAGGCATAAACCTGTTCAACGGTACATTTTCTTTGTTATCTTCCCTTCCATTTCTGGTATTAACCTAACTTAAATATCCATACACTTAGCGCAATGCTAAAAGGTATGTCAAAATAATTTCTGATTATGAAAATAATTATCACAGTACTTACCCTTACCGTTTTCTTTGGTTCCGTATCCTTTAACCATGACTTTGATTTTGCAAATCCTCTCATGGTTGATACTACGCAGTTACCCAAAACAGATACGGGTAAACTCAATAAAATAAAAGCCCTCGCCCCGTTTATCGAAAAAGTATTTACTGAGTATGCAAGGCTGAACCATATCCCCGGACTGGCATATGGTATTGTGGTTGATGGTAAGCTTGCCTTTACAGGCTCTTACGGGTATACAGATATTGATAAAAAAATACTGGTCACTCCATCTTCCGTATTCCGTATTGCTTCGATGAGTAAAAGCTTCACAGCAATGGCTATTCTCAAACTAAGGGATGAAGGAAAACTACAACTTGATGATCCGGCCTATTTATATATTCCGGAATTGAAAGGGTTAAAATATCCAACAACAGATGCACCATTAATAACTATCCGGCATTTGCTGACTCACGGTGCTGGCTTCCCGGAGGATAACCCATGGGGAGATCGTCAACTGGCCGATTCAGACAAGGAATTATCGGAGTTGATTGAAAAACAAATTTCCTTTTCAAACCCTCCCGGTGTGGAATACGAATACAGCAATCTCGGATTTGCCATGCTTGGCAGAATTATTACCAAAGTTTCTGGTAAACCGTATCAGCAATATATAAAAGAAAATATCTGGCTTCCATTGGGTATGAAGAGTGCAGAATGGGAATATGCAAATGTGCCGGCAAATAAACTGGCACATGGTTATCGTTGGCTGAATGATCAATGGAACGAGGAAGTACTATTGCATGATAAAGCAGATGGATCCTGGGGTGCTATGGGAGGGATGCTTTGTTCGGTTGAGGATTTTTCATCCTATATGTCTCTGCACCTTTCTGCCTGGCCGCCTTCAAGCCTTAAGGAAACGGGGCCGGTTAAACGAAGTTCTATCAGGGAAATGCACCACCCCTGGCGTTTTAATGGTATGAACACAAGATACAGGTATCCCGATGGCCGGACATGTGCACTCGCAACAGCTTATGGTTATGGTCTCGGTTGGAGCAGGGATTGCGATGGAAAAATCTTTATTGCACATAGCGGCGGATTACCCGGCTTTGGAAGCCAGTGGCGGATCATGCCAGATTATGGCATTGGCGTTGTTTCATTGGCAAACCGCACTTATTCACCCATGGGCGGAATTAATACACTGGTTTTAGATACTTTGGTTAAAATGGCGAAACTGAAACCAAGGGAGGTTGAAGTTTCCCCCATTCTGGACAAGAGAAAAAATGAATTAATGAAGATCCTGCCCGACTGGGAAAATGCGGAGAAGAGCGGGCTCTTTGCGGAGAATTTTTTTCCGGACAACCCGATTGATAGTTTACGTAAACAATCCAAAGAACTTTTTGCAAAGGCTGGGAAGATTCTGTCTGTAAAAGAGATGAATGCCGAAAATAATTTACGGGGAACTTTTGTTGTAGAAGGGGAGAAGATAAACATTGAAGTCTTTTTTACTTTATCTCCTGAAAACCCACCGTTAATTCAACAATACCGGATGAGGGAGATTAAAAAGTAATTTAACCGTAAAGTGATATTAAAGTTTCCTGACGTTTAGAATAAAATAACTATAAAAAAATCAGCCACGGAATACACAGAAATACAGCCGGGTAAACAGCCATCGGTCAGACGGAGGCCGTCAGACCGGGTTACCGTTCGCATCCCGGTCTGACGTTATATTCATCAACATTAAGGGGCATGATCTTACGTCTGACCGCCTGACGGGAATAATCTCAACAGGCGATCAGAAGGAGACCGTCAGACCGGGTTACCGTTCGCATCCCGGTCTGAAGTTATATTCATCAACATTAAGGGGCATGATCTTACATCTGACCGCCTGACGGGACTAATCTCAACAGGCGGTCAGAAGGAGGCTGTCAGACCGGGTTACGGCTCGCATCCCGGTCTGACGTTATACTCATCAACATTGCAGAGCAAGATCTTACGTCTGACCGATGGCTGTTTTATTGTAGTCGTCAAACGGATGCGCCGTATCTAAGCAAAAATAAATTCGTCTGGAAGTTAAAAAGATTAAAAAGACCCTATGGCCTTTTCCAGTTTATCCATCATGGATTCAAATTCAGGGTAAGCATTATTACAGAACACAATCAACGTCTGTTTTGTTGCCGGATATCGCATGATCCTTGTTTTGTAACCGGGGTTATCACCTGAATGCCAGATAACTTTTTCGCCTTTTGCATTTTTTTTGATTATCCAGCCAAAACCGTAGTTGATCGAACTGCCATCGTTAAGCGTTCCGGGAGTAAAAGCTTGTTCGAGCGTTTTAGATTTGACAAGTTTAGCGGAATATAAGGCCTGGTCCCATTTCAGCAAATCTTCGGCGGTAGAACTGATCCTGCCCGGGCCTTTCCGGTTTCCAAGCCAGATGGTATAATCGGAAGACGGAAAGGAATCGGCCCTTAAAAATCTTTCTGATTCTTTGACATATATGACCTAATGCAAAGTTTTCCGTAGATGCTTTCTTTTCCAAAGTCCGGATATCTGTTGATTGCATATCAAGCGGTGTAAAAATCCTTGACCTGCACATGACTATAAAATCTTTTCCGGATGCTTTTTCGGCTATACTTGCCAGCAACACATAACCTGTATTGTTGTATTCATATTTCGTTCCGGGCTCGAAATTTTTCGGTGGTGCATACAGGTTGAGGTATTCAAGTATTTCCTTGTTTCCTGCAACCTTACTTTTATCCCAATGTACATCCATGATTGCCTGGTAATCCGGAAGTCCGCTGGTATGCGTGAGCAGTTGGCGAATGGTAATTCCTTTATACGGTATATCAAGATATTTGTCAACAGGATCATCATACTGTAACTTGCCTTCCTCCTGCAGCATCATGATGTTCATCGATGTGAACTGTTTTGATACTGAAGCCAGTTCAAATATATCCGTTGTTTGTAAAGGCTGCCTGGTATTATAATTCCTGAATCCAATGGCTTTAAGGAATTTTGTTTTACCATTTTCAGCATACAGTACTACACCACTAAAATCTTTTTCTTGCGACAGAATATTTGATATCATTTGCGCAGGTTGTTGCGCAAGTAAAGAAACTGAACAAAATATTATGATAATGAAGAAAAATATTTGCTTTATGCAGGGATAATTTTACCGCAAAGTTTTGAGGAATGCAAGACTTTGTGGCACCTGCTCCATGGAGCGGGATGATTCGTCTTCAATGAAAAAATGTTTAACACCTGCTTTTTTAGCAACCTTCATAATGTCCGCGATGCCTACATCACCGGAACCAAGCACTACATTTGTTTCTTCATCTGCCTGGCCATTTTGATTGCCCTCTGTTCCTGGTTTGCGGTCTTTAAGGTGCATAAGTTGAAACCTGCCCGGATATTTTTTTAAAAGCCCAACAGGGTCTTGCCCGGGATGTTTGACCCAGAAAACATCCATTTCAAAATTTACCCATTCCGCTTTTGTTTTCGCCATCATATAATCAAATAATGTTCCTTTTTCATAGGGCCTGAATTCATAACCATGTGGATGATAACAAAGGCTTAGGCCGTTTTCTTTTAAAGTTTTCCCGGCGGCATTAAACACTTCGATCCCTTTATTAGCGTTCTCTAAAGTGAATTCATCTCCATTATGCGGTATCCAGAAACAAACAACGTATTTAGCGCCATAGGCTTTAGCTTCAGCAATAATTCCGGGAAGATCTTTTTGTAACTTATCAAAGTCCCCTCCAATACTGACCATCTTAAAACCCATTTTATCAATCATGGTTTTGAACTCCCCCTGGGGAAGGCCATAACTGTCGCCTCCTTCCAATTCAGTAATGCCCATCCCGCGGATCTTTTCTAAGGTGCCGGGAATATCTTTGGGAATCTGGTTACGGAAACTGTACAGCTGAACGCCTATTTCCTGGGATTGTAAGAAGAAAGAAGTCAGCAGAAAAAATAAGATGCCAAGCAGGGATTTCATAACTGGTAATTTCTTTTAAGGTACAAAAATTTGTGATTCCCTTGTCTCTGATGGGAAGGATGACTATATATTTTTATAAAAAGTTTTGGATGAATGTTTACATTGATTTGAAATTGAAGAAAGCAATTTTCTTTTTTCTAGCCAATATTTCTTTTGGTAAGATTCATGTGGTGTTCCACATGATAAATTGTGAAATACATCATTTCCCGGATAGTCAGTTTACCAAGTAATGGATGCGGCAATACAATTTCATCAATTTCAATTTCAGAAAATTTGTTGAGGTTTTTTGTCAGGCTCAAAAGGTCACTTTCTAATGTATGTATTATCTTGTTTTTTTCTGGTACTGTTACTTCTTTCGGTATAAATCTTCCCGAAGCCCTGCCTCCATCCTTCAATTTTAGGTGGTATTTTTTGATTAATTCTTCATAGGTTTTTCCGGATCGATTTGATCTTCCAAAAATAATTTTAATCAGCCATTTGGGTAATTTAAAGCCCTGTGCCAATGGTTGAACACTCCTGCGTATATGTTCCAGTTGTTGCCCCGGAGTCCACTTTTGGTTTCTCGATAAAGTGAAAACATCCGTTGACAATGATTGTATATAGTCTGTAAATAGGCGATGGTTTTCTAACAACTTACGGTTGATTTCCGGAATATTCATATCATGGTATTTTACAGCCGATATTCTATTTTAATAATTTGTTTCATAATTAACGCATAGTATAAATCATATCATAGTTTTTGCCATTGTATTGAAACTCACCTAATATGATAAATCCAATATGCTGATAATATCGTACGGCCCTTTCATTATCAGCTTGTACACCACCCCAAAGTATTATTCTGCTGTAGGTAGTCTTTTGCAAATCCGCTAATATATATTTAAACAAGGCAGTTCCTATTCCCAGACCCTGGTAAACGTCTGCAACAGATGGCGCATAGGTACAATCTGTATTATGGTTGGGTATTATGCCATAAGACTTAAGTCTGTTACTATCATGTTCCAGAAACCCTTTTTTTAGAATAGCATAAGCTATGATCCTTTCTGTATCCTGATCAATAGCTATATAGCCTGCATGATCTTTTCCTTTTTCATATATATCAAACAGGGTTGCCAAATCGAAACTATGCGGACCAAATCTTTTTTGCGAATCAGGGCTTAGTTCTTGCAGATATTGTAATAGGTCTTGTAAGTTTTCCGCACTAACCTTGCGGTAAATTATGTTTGTTTTGTTTAATGACATCATTATTTACGTACTTACTTTCTCTGCAGTAAGTTTAAAAAATTTCCTCAACCCGCTTCAGGCTCATCTCCCGGAATCCGTTAAAGTATTTTACACCGGATACCAATCCTTTTGCTGTTGTATCAAAAACCACTTGAATATCCGTTTCCTTCACCCAAAAAGTATTTCCGCTTAACCATTGTAACTGTGTCTTAGTTCCAATAACCGGATCTTCCATATATAGCTGCCCTTTTTCTATAATAATCTTAACCCGGTTACCAAATTCATGTTCATAAGTACCTGTGTATTTAACCAGGCCAATCGAATCAATTTTACCGGGAACTGGCTTTGGTGCAATGTTTGCCGATACTTTTTTATTGAATCGTTCTGGTCCATAGCCTGGAAAAAATTGTGTAAAGCGGATGCCTTCCACAATACCCTGCGCGTTACGTTCTATTTTCCAGCCTGCAAATGGACTTGCCTTATCAAATAACAGATCCTTTCCGGCAGGACTTAATGTGATGGGTGCGGCACTTGTTCTTTGTGCGGTCACACGATTGCTGCTGTCGACCCTGACAGTATAAAAAGCCTCTTTCGAACCAAAATTGCTTTGCAACCTTAAGCCGGAATTTGGCGATGCATAAATACCTTCAATTTCTTTCCATGATTGTACATTTTCCCTGTTTTCTTTGAGTGAGGGCATTTCATATAAAATGGATAAGGATTTGTTTGCCGTAAGACTTGCATTTGTTGTAGCTGAGTTGGAAAGAATCAACACGTAGAGGTGGTCTTCCGGAATCCTCATTCCCTGGGCCCTGTATCCACCAATTGATCCACCATGTTGTATCATGGATTTATTCTTAAATGTTGAAATTGCCCAGCCGGTTCCATAGTGAGCATCCTCCCCGTTCTTCAAGATGAAACTTGTATGGGCTGTTTTAAGGAGATCCGGCCGAATAAAAGCCGGATTGTATAATGCTTCATCCCATTTCAACATATCATCAACTGTACTTACAATTTGTCCGGCCGCATAGGCCCAATACCAATTATATTGTGTTTCAACTTTCATTCTTCCATTTGGTGTGGGTCCGGAATATTCACTGGATTTTCCCGGGAGTATGAATGTTGAGCTTCCCAGCGATGTTTCGGTCATAAGCAACGGTTTAAAAATGCGCTGCTGCAGGAAATCATTAAATGGCATACCGGTAATTTTTTCAACAATAAGCCCTGCTAAAACATATCCTGAATTGGTATAACTCCAGTTTGTGCCCGGATCAAAAAGTAAAGGCTGCTTTTCGAAAAACTTTACCAGTTGATAATTCGATATTGTTTTGTTTGAAATAGTGTCAAACCCGTACATTTCGGTGTAACTAGGAATGCCACTCGTATGCGAAAGAATATTTTCAATGGTTATGGTTTTACCATAGGTATTATAGGAAGGCAGATATTTTCGGATATCATCTTTGATGTTCAGTTTGCCGTCTTGTTGTAAAAGTAAGATTGATATGGCTGCAAATTGCTTGGAGATAGATCCGATACCCATTTTATGGTCGGTGTTCAACAGCACATTGTTTTCAAGGTTTGCCATTCCATAGGCTTTTTTGAAGACAGGTCTGCCGCCCTGTGCAACTATAATGATTGCACCGGGATCAGATGAAGGGAAAGTGATTCGATACAGGGAATCAAGACTCTTTATTTTTTCCGGGCCAATAGACAGTGGTTGAGCAATCAATACTGTATTAAAACTGGCTATGAATACAAGAAGTAATATGCGGTACATACATTATATTTTGAATGTAACTTTTATGGAAGATCGGATTATTGTTTAAAATATCCGGAAACAAAACGATAACTGGCTTCATAAACCTTAACCCAGTTTTTATGGAGCAGGAAACTATGCACTTCATCGGGTAAAATCAATTGTTCAAAAGGGATATTTCTTTTTCTTAATTGCTCTGCAATATTCACTGTTTCTCCAAAGGGTACATTTCGATCATCATCACCGTGTATCAACAAAACCGGCGATTTCCAGCCATCCAGAAAATTCATTGGTGATGACTCCAGTGCTTTTTTGGCAATAACCGCATGTTTTTCCGTATCAAATGAAGGCGCGAAATTTTTGATCACTTCATTCCAGTTGTGGACGCCATGAATATCCACACCACAAGCGAAGAGGTCCGATGCCTGTGCAAGGCCCATTGCTGTCAGGTATCCGCCATAAGATCCACCCCAGAGTGCAATCCTTTTATCATCTATGTCATTCCTGCTTTTTAGATAAAGGCCCGCACCAATTACATCATTAACTTCACTGGCGCCATCGGCCCCATAATTTAATGCTTCACGAAAATTCAAGCCATAGCCAATACCGCTCCTGTAGTTAACTGAAAGAACAATGTATCCCTTGTCTGCAAAATACTGATTCAGCGCATAGGCGTTGGAGTAATACTGGCCATAGTTAAATCCAAGCAGCATTTGCCTTTTTGATCCTCCGTGAAAAAAAATTAGTGCCGGGTGCTTTTCCCCAGCTTTATGGTTTTTTGGAAAGAATAATTGTGCCGGTATCTTCATCCCATCTTTTGCAGTGATCTGAACCGCCTGTGGTTCCACCATCTTGTTTTGCGGAAATGAAGTTGGGAATTGTCCGGGCATGATATCTGTTAATGAACCATCAGGCTTTACCTGTGCGGGCCATGCCGGACGGTTGCTACCAGAATGAAGAACCACTAATCCTGATTCTGTAATTACCGGCGACCACTCAATGCCTTTACCTGTAGTAACCTGTAGGGATATATTATTCCTGATATCTCTTTTCCAGATATGTCTCCTGTCGATATCTGCGATGTTGCAGGTATAATAAACGGTTTGCCCATCCCTGCTAATGATCACATTCTCCACTTCCCCATCACCCGGAGTGATAAGTTGAGCTTTTCCTGTTGCAGGATCAAGCTGATATAAGTGAACCCATCCATCTTTTTCCCAGGGGAAGATGAGTTGATTATTGAATGTCCAGAGTAACATATTATCAGTCACCGGAAGGTCGTTGAAGAATTTACTTCCCGGGCCCGGATCTGCTTTCCACACCTCTTTGATTATGCCGGAGTAAAAATCTTTTACCTGGATGGAAAATGGTAACCCTTCTCTTTCGGGAATAAATGGAAAAATGTCTTTCTGCGTGGGTACACTAATCCAGGCAAGTTGTTTCCCATCCGGGCTGAAGGCGGGTTGAATGTGGTTGTCAACAGTTGTTGTTATGTATTCAACTTTTTTTATGTCGATATCATATAAACCCAAAAAAGAGTGATCGCCGCGAGAGCTCACAAAAACAATTTTTTTACTGTCAGGCGACCATCTAATGGAGTTTTGACTTCCTCTCGCAGTGAACAACCTTTCGTTTGTCTTGCTGCCATCGGCGTTTGCAGACCAAATTTCAGTTTGTTTCAGGTATGCAATCGTTTTACAATCGGGTGAGAACCTTGGATAAAAACCAGTTCCAATTTTCCGTAAACTGTCTGCGCTTAGGTCGGCAATCCAAATGGTTCTTTCTGTAGGTGTTTGCAATAACGCAGGGTTTGCTGCTTCCCCGCGGGTGTTGGGCGGATTGCCTTTTACAAATACCAGTTGTTTCCCATTTGAGCTGAATTGAAGGCTATTTATATCTACACCGTCATCACCGCTGAACTTCGTAATATCTTTTCCTATAAACAAAGGAGCCTCTGCTACAAATATATTTCTGGAACCTTTGTTATTAAAAACCCAGGCGATTTTTTTCCCATCGGCACTTGATTTGAGTTCTGTGGGAAAAGGAACGGAAAGGTAGTCGCTAATTGTTTGGGCATTGATGTTTGTCAATAAAAATACAAATACTACAGGCAAGAGTAAATTTCTCATTCGAATGTTTCAATTTTTATTTTACCGCGAAGCAGCTAAGAGCGCTAAGTTAATTACCAGGAATATACGTCCTCTCCGCATTTTTCATCACATCATCTTTGTAAAAAAGTACATCCTTAAATTTTCCTTTGGTATACATTTCCGCCTGGTCGCCAAAATGTGGCGAGGAGGGGATACTGTTTACTCCACCCGCCAGCAGTGATTTAGCTTTTATCCTGGGTCCGAATTCAACCGCGCAAATAAAACTATTCCCATTTGTACCGTACCTTTTTTTAGTTCCGGGCATTGGGCGACTGACATAAGAGGGGAGGCAACCCCAGGTGGCTGAAGCAAAACCCACAGGCAGGCTTGGCTTAGCATCGTCATATGTTTCTTTTATATTTCCGGTGAGCCGCTGGTATCGATTGATCTCACCCCAGGGCATTTTCCAGGTACCGAATCGCTGAGTAAGATCCATCACAACCCAACGGAATGATAACAGCAGATCATCAGGCCCCGCATTGTCTGCAAAGAAGCGGGTTGCAGAAACCTGGTCCGTTTCGCCCTGCTCGATATACACCCTTTGAACAGCTGGATTTAATTTCTGAGCCCATTCAATGGCAAGGGTAGTAGCTACTGATTGTTCATTTGCCCGGTAGTCCCAGTTTCTTAACATACTAACGGCCTCGGATATCTGTTTATGTAGTTCGTTTCCAGCCGGCACGTTTTTGTCAAACGAACGTAGGAGTGCAGGTACCAGTATTTCAAAAGCCGGAAGGTATGTATCATAGCCCGCAGCAATGACCTTGTCGATTGTGTATTTGGTTTCTTTTGCCAGCACCCTGGAAGCATTAATTCCACGGAAGTTCTCACCATCAGGGGCCATATATGCAGGGTATCTGCTTTTTACAGGGCTTGCTTTTCCGGCGGCTGTGAAAGGCGTTGAATTGCAATTCTGGATCCAGCCATTGGAAGGATTATACAGGTGAACAGACTCATTTACCGTGTGCAAACCTTTCCACTCTGTTGCTTTGATACTGCCATCTACAGGTTTCCCCCAATTGTAAGCTGTATCCCTTATGGGGATGTAATTGCCATGCCAGTAGGCAATGTTTCCTTTGCTGTCTGCGAATACTGTATTGTTTGAAGTATTTCCTTTCATGTCCATCACTTTCTTATAATCATCCAGCCCCTTTGCCTTGGTACGCAGCCAGCTTTGTTCCAGGCTGTTCAGCGATCGGTTATAAGATCTCACACTGATCCATTGACCATTTCGTTTAGCCATTACCGGGCCATGGTGGGTACTGTACATTAAAAATTTCTTTTCCCGGATACTGCCATCCTTTAAAAACCGGATAGTAATTTCTTTTTGAGTGACGGGCCGCTCTTCATTATTGTATGTATAATAAAACCGGTTATTCTTTTCAGTTACTTTTTCTGCATACATATCCGCGACATCCGTATTCCCGGATGTATGCATCCAGCCACAATACTGATTGAAGCCCTGGTAAATAAAAAACTGGCCCCATGTTACGGCTCCATAGGCATTCAGCCCTTCTTCACTTACCACCTGGACTTCGGGCCGGAAATAAAAAGTTACATGCGGGTTGATATATAAAATGGCATTTCCTGAAGCCGTGAGTGCCGGGGCAATGGCAAAACCATTTGAACCAGCCACTTCCTTTTCTTCCTGTTTCCGCGTAAAAGAGGCTGTTACTTTTTCACCTGTATAGAATGACTTAAGGTCTTCAGGACTGGTGCCGCCGGTATTAATGGCGCCAATACTTCCATCAGTCCATAAAAGCGGATACCAGGGTTTAAATGATGTTAATAAAACCGGTTTAACCGAAGGATTTTTATACAGGTAAAAATTGATCCCGTCAGCCCAGGCATTGAGCAGGTTTTTTAACCAGGCCGGGCTTTTTTGATAATCGGCAATGGCTTCCGTACTATCAATGATCATGCGTATATATAAATCTTCCCAGATTTCTTTTTCACCTTCTACTTCAGCCATGCGACCAAGTTTTTCAATGTAATTAAACTCCACTCTTTTAAAATCATCTTCGCATTGTGCATATAAAAGTCCAAAAACAGCATCGGCATCGGTTTTGCCATAAACATGCGGAATACCCCATTTGTCCCGGATGATCTGTACGTTTTTCGCCCTTTGTTCAAAACGGATGATATCCGTTTTATTGATATTCTGGGCCTGTGACAATAAGGGGATTATCAAAAAAAGAAAGCAACATTTTTTCATAATTTATTTTCAGTCTGTCTAAAGGTAATAAAAGGAAGTACATCTCCTTCATCGTATTTTTGTTTCTCAACAGGATGGATAAAATATACAATGGAGCTCTTGCTGAATGTACATACAATTGAAATCGGGTCAATAAAAGTTGATATGTATCTGCCCGATCCGGAATCAGTCAGAAAAAAATATGCAGCAGAAAAAATCAGGGATACGGAAACCCCATTTCCTTTTTGGGCTAAGATCTGGCCTTCGGCTTTCGCTTTGGCAGAGTACCTGAGCGGACATCCTGATATTATAAGAGGGAAAAAGGTACTTGAACTGGCAGGAGGCCTGGGGCTGCCATCTATAGTAGCTGCAATGTATGCCGAACATGTATGTTACAGCGACTACATTCAGAATGCGGTTGATGTGGCCAGGAAAAATATGGAGCTTAACCAACTGGCCAATGTTGATTGCCGGGTATACAACTGGAGCCATTTACCAGATGATTTGTCTACTGATATTTTATTGTTGAGTGATATCAATTATGAGCCGAAGGAATTTGATCAATTGATAACGGTTTGTGAAAAGTTTCTTTTAAGTGGAACAACGATTATATTAACCACGCCAGGTCGTATTATGGCGAAAGATTTTATCGCCCGGCTTGACAAATGGAATAACGAAAAATCTGAGATGACTGTTGACTCAGAAAATCCCGTATATGTTTATTTGCTAAAGCAATAATTCAATTCTTTGTTTCCCTGCGGGTAAATGGTTTTATTCGCAAAGACTCAGTGTTTCTGCACTCTTTGTACTGAACTGAAATTTATAGACTTTCCCGGCTGCATTATAATGAAGGACAAGTATTCCATATGCAGTTTGAAATGCTTCCCAATTGGTATCTTTTACTTTTGGGTTTCCCAGGTAATTAAACAAACTTCCCTTTTTTGCACCTATCAATGGAATCGATAATTTACCCTTGAATTTTTCGCCAACCTCAACATAATCCCGTTGGGTATATATGGTAACATCTCGATCCTTATAATAAACGCCACCGCCACATTTTGCAGTTGCACTTTCGTCTTCTGCGCTGCTAAAACAGGGTAATTCTTTTTTGATCTGTTCTATTGGAAAATCGGGTCTCACTTTATTGATTTTTCCATCCAGGATATCGATATAAAATTCCCCGCAATCATCCTTTGGCTTTAATTGTGCCTTTACCAGGGAAAAAAAGGAAAGGCCTGCCAGGAGAAGAACTAACTTTTTCATATTAAAAAGTTGAATGTATATACGGTCAAAAAACTTTACAGCTTTACATATGCAAATTTCCTGCTAGATTTTAATTATTTCGGGGATATTAACATTAAAGTATAAATCCTTCATAAAAAACGGTTTGTCTGGTTATCCACCATACAAAATTAACCAATTGAACTTCATTCCCCATGGATTAGGTAAGCTTTGAGGTATGTTCAAAATGAGTACATTTAGCAATCTAAATAATCAGGTATGCAAGCCTTACGGAATCTTCTCTTTGTACTTTTTATCTCTGTTTCTGCAGGATTTTCACAGCCCTTTTCGCCAAACCTGTATGATGCCATGCAGTGGCGGATGATTGGTCCGCATCGTGGTGGCAGAACCGTTGGTGCCGTAGGGGTGCCGCAACAGCCAAATGTATTTTATATAGGCGTTAATAATGGCGGTGTTTGGAAAACAACCGATTTTGGCCGCACCTGGTTTCCCATCTTTGATGATCAGCCTACCGGCTCTGTTGGTGATGTTGTTGTTGCACCTTCGAATCCTAATGTCATTTATGTTGGAAGTGGCGAAGGGCTGCAAAGGCCTGATCTTTCCGTGGGGGATGGCATTTATAAATCAATTGACGGTGGGAAATCCTGGACCCATATAGGATTAAGAGATGGACAACAGATCGGTGGTATGGATATTGACCCTAAAAATGAAAACCGGGTTTTTGCAGCAGTGCTGGGTCATCCTTATGGCCCCAATAAAGAGAGAGGCGTTTATCGTACGCTGGATGGCGGCAAATCCTGGAAACAAGTATTATACAAAGACGAAAATACAGGTGCCATCCAGGTTACCATCGACCCGGTAAATCCCAATATCATTTATGCAGACATGTGGGCCGGAAGGCAGGGTCCCTGGGAAAACGGTGCCTGGAACGGAGCTGAAAGCGGTTTGTTTAAATCAACCGATGGCGGCGATACCTGGAAAAAACTCAGTTCGGGTTTGCCCACTCCAGAACAGGGACTGGGGCGCATTGGATTTTGTATTGCACCCAGTGACCCAAATCGGTTATACGCCACCGTTGATGCCGGTGCCAATGGCGGGATTTTCCGAAGTGATGATGCCGGTGAAACCTGGATAAAAATGCAAAGTGATGAAAGGTATTGGGGACGCGGAAGTGATTTCGCGGAAATAAAAGCAGACCCTAAAAACAAGGATATTGTTTACAGCGCAAATGTGGTTACCTGGAAATCTACCGATGGGGCAAAAACATGGGAGGCTTTTAGAGGAGCACCCGGCGGAGATGATTATCACCGTATCTGGATAAATCCGTTAAATACAGATATCATCCTTATTGCCAGCGACCAGGGTGCCATCATTACCGTTAATGGCGGAAAAACTTTTTCTTCCTGGTACAATCAACCAACTGCGCAGTTTTACCATGTGAGTACAGATAATGCTTTCCCCTACAATGTATATGGAGGACAGCAGGAAAGTGGTTCTGTAGGGATTGCTTCCAGGGGAAGAGATGGTCAGATTTCTTTTCGTGATTGGCGTCCTGTTGGTGTGGAAGAATATGGTTATGTAGCTGCAGATCCCTTAGACCCTAATATCATTTACGGCGGAAAGATTACCCGCTTTGATAAACGTACCGGACAGGTACAAAATATTGCACCTGAAGCAGTAAGAAGTGGCAAATACCGTTTTATCCGTACGGCCCCTGTTTTGTTTTCACCGGTAGATAAGAAGACCCTTTATTATGCCGGCAATGTATTGTTTAAAACCCTTGATGGCGGACACTCCTGGCAGGTTATCAGCCCGGACCTTACCCGCGAAACTTGGGATATCCCTGCCAGCGTGGGAATTTATGCCAAAGAGGATATGAAGAAAATGCCACGTCGCGGAGTCATTTATACCGTTGCCCCATCCCCGGTTGATATCAATACTATTTGGTGCGGCACGGATGATGGCCTGATTCATGTTACGAAAGATGGTGGTAAGTCATGGCAAAATGTAACTCCGCCCGGAGTAGATTCCTGGAGTAAAATTTCACTGATGGATGCCGGGCATTTTGATGCCAATACTGCTTACGCAGCAGTAAACCGGATTCGCCTCGACGATATGAAGCCTCATATTTATAAAACGACCGATGGTGGAAAAACCTGGAAAGAAATTGTTTCCGGCTTGCCGGTTGATCCAATCAATGTAGTAAGGGAAGACCCGAATAAAAAAGGACTGCTTTTCGCAGGCTCGGAAAGAGCGGTATATGTTTCTTTTGATCAGGGTGATCATTGGCAAACACTTCGCCTCAATATGCCTGCAACTTCTATTCGCGATCTCGTGATTAAAGATGATGATATTGTTGTTGGGACCCACGGAAGGAGTTTCTGGATACTGGATGATATTTCACCATTGCGACAGTTGAATGCATCTGTTGTAAAAAGTCCTGCCATTTTATATCAACCGCAAACAGCTTACCGTGTAAGGTGGAACCTGAATACAGATACGCCGATTCCGCAGGAAGAACCAGCCGGGCAAAATCCACCTGATGGTGCAATCATCAATTATTACCTGGGGGAAAATGCAAAAGGTGAAGTTGTACTGGAAGTGAGCGATGATGCAGGCAAACTGGTAAGACGTTTCAGCAGTTTGGATAAGCCATACGAAGTTCCCCCAAACAATGTTCCATCATACTGGCTCCGGCCACAACAAGTTCTATCCGCAAAGGCAGGATCACACAGGTTTGTGTGGGATCTTCACTATACTCCGCTGGATATTCCCCCTGCATATCCTATTGCTGCAGTGTATCAGAACACCATTCCCAATCCCACTTCCCCATGGGTACTACCGGGAACGTATACCGTAAAACTTAGCGTTGATGGAAAAGTATTTACGCAGAAGATGACAGTTAAAATGGATCCGAATGTGAAAACATCAACAAAGGATTTGCAGTTGCAGCATGATCTGTCTTTGGGATTATATACTTCCCGGAAAAGCCTATTGGAGAAGAAGCCTTCTTCAGAAAATGAAAAGAAAGAAATGGCCCAGCTCGACAGAAGAATGGCCGGGGTTTTTGACGTTCTACAGGATACGGATATGCCGCCAACTACACAGGCTGTAACTGCAGCAAAAGAACTTATTAAACGCAAAGAACCATAGTAAGGTCCAATATGTCGAGTGGAATAATGTTTAAAATTAGCCAAGGAAGCTACGGAAAACAGCCGGATAAACAACTAATTACTTTTCTGTATTTGTCTTTTTCCGGCTGTTTTCCGTGGCATCTGTGGCAAAATTTTTATTCGCCTTAAATACTACATGTATAAACTGAAATTTTTAGTTTTAAGTAAAATAAAAGTCGCAAAGATCAAACTGATTTTGATGCGATCTTATGGAACCTTTCCAGCTCCGTAATTTCCCCGGGCTGGAGAAGTTCGTTATTATCGTATTTGAGTTTCAGGAACAAGACCTTTTTATGTTCCGGGTATTTCATCAATGTTTCTGTTATCAACTGTCCAATCCGTTCATCTTTTTTATATAACGGGCTGGGTTCAGGCAATGCAGATTTAAAGCGGGTTGGTTTTTTCAGGATTTCCGCTTCAAGGGTGGCCATTTTGCCAGCCGGTACATTATTGGCTTTAAGCGCTTTTTGGTAAAGCCCTTCCAGTTGCTTTTTGCTGAGGCCGCCCCGGTTATGATACTGCTGATGCAGGCTTCGTACAAATTCTGAATCCGGGTATGCTTCCATCGTCAGGATGAGCACATCATTGATCACATCAACATCTGTTTTTTTCCGCTGCATGAACTGAGTTTATCACTTGAAAGTAGGTAGAAAAGGGGGATTAATTTCACAGGTCTGCAAATCTACTTTTCCCACAGGAGAATATTATTTACATTTAAATAAAAAGATCATGCAATCCAAAGCATTAACCCCGGATCAATACGTCAAAGAATTGCCAGCCGATCGAAAAGAAGCCATTTCTGCTTTGCGGGAAATAATACTTAAAAATCTTCCAAAAGGGTTCTCTGAAGAAATGAGTTATGGATATATCGGTTATGTTATACCACACTCAATATATCCCGCGGGATATCATTGTGATCCTTCATTGCCACTTCCTTTTATGGCCATCGCATCACAAAAAAATTTTATAGCTTTCTATCATATGGGAATTTATGCCCAACCCGAATTGCTAAAATGGTTTACTACGGAATATCCCAAGCACAATAAAGCAAAATTGGACATGGGGAAAAGTTGTATTCGTTTTAAAAAACCGGAGAATATCCCGTACAAACTAATTGGCGAACTAGTTAAAAAAATGAAGGTTAAAGATTGGGTCGAAATATATGAGACGACATATAAAAATAAACGAAAGCAATCCTGAACTTGAGAAATAATTCAGGCCACAGAGAAAAAGGAGAACCACAGAGGGGTACAAATTTTCTCGGCGGCCCTCATTTTTACTCTGTGGTTCTCTGTGGGCTTCGATTTTTATTCATTCAATATTGATAATTAAAAATGAAAAAACTTCTATTCTTCCTACTGCTTCTATTTAACATTTGTAATAGTCAAGCACAAGTAAAGGGATTTATTTCTGTAAGGGGAAAAGAGATTATAACAGCCGACGGGAAGCCCTTTCAGATCAAAGGAACCAACCTGGGGAACTGGCTGGTGCCTGAGGGGTATATGTTTCGTTTTAATAATACTCCTTCGCCGAGGTTGATTAACCAGGCATTTACTGAATTGATAGGTCCGGAAGAAGTAAAGGTTTTTTGGAAAAAGTACCTGGGAAATTATATCACGCAGGAAGACATTCATTATTTGAAATCGATTGGCTGTAATTCCTTGCGGATCCCATTTCACTATAAACTCTTTACGGATGAAGAATATATGGGAGGAAGAGGCGAAGCGCGTGGTTTTCAGATTATGGACAACCTTATAAACTGGTGTAAAAAAGAAGGCCTCTATCTTTTATTGGATATGCATTGCGCTCCCGGCGGTCAAACAGGCGATAATATCGACGACAGCTGGGGCCATCCCTTTTTATTTGATGATCCGGCCAGCAGAAAAATATTTATTGATGTCTGGGTTAAACTGGCAAAGCGTTATCAAAAAGAAACAACGATTCTTGGTTATGATCTTCTTAATGAGCCGATCGCCCACTTTTTTGATACTACTCATTTTAATCCTTTGCTGGAGCCTTTATATAAAGAGGTAACTGCGGCCATCAGGGCTGTTGATAAAAACCATCTCATCTTTTTGGGTGGTGCACAATGGGATTCCAATTTCCGCATATTTGGGAAACCGTTTGACAATAAGCTGGTATATACATTTCATAAATACTGGACCCCCACAACGGTGGATGTTATCCAGGATTACCTGGCTTTCAGGGACAAATACCAGGTACCCATCTACTGTGGTGAAACCGGTGAAAATAATGATGAATGGGTGAAGTCGTTCCGCATTCTACTTGATGAGTACCGAATCGGCTGGCATTTCTGGCCATACAAGAAAATGGACAATAAAGCCGGCTTTGTAGATTTTGTTAAGCCGGAAGGTTTTGAAAAGATCCAGGATTATGCAGATTCTGTAAAGAATAATTTTGAGCATATGCGGAAACTGCGGCCTGCAGATATGGCCGCCGTCCGAAAATCGCTTGACCTGTTTTTAGAGAATAGCAAATTTAAAAACTGTCGGCCGAACACGGGTTATATCCAGGCTCTTGGTTTTAACCGCAAAGATTAAAAGATTGCAAAGCTTCATGTCAGCTTTCTTCCCTTAAAATTTCTCGGGATGCACCGGTTCGTGTCTCCACGAACCGGAGAACAATATTTTTCGATGATGGTTCGTGAAGACACGAACCATGGCGCTGGTTTCAAGGCTATTAATCTCATGAATCTCAACAATCCCCCCAAATCAAGGTTCAGACAATGATACCGCAAAAATTAAAAGATCGCAAAAATCAGCTTTCTTCCCTTAAAATTTCTAAAGGCGGTTTAGATACAATGAACCTGCTGTTAGATAAACCGATTAATACCGTCAACGCACAAACGGAAAAGAAAATAATCAATATTGGGATGATATGTGGCGTGAAGCTTGTTTCAAAAACATAATGTGCCAGGGCCCAGCTACCCAATAAGGAAAGCAGGATGCCGGCAAAAGCGGCCAGTGCGCCAAGGAAAAAATATTCCAATGCAGTAATGGCATATATCTGCCTGCGACTTGCGCCCATGGTCCGTAGTAACACGCTTTCCCGCATTCGCTGGTACTTGCTGATTAGCACAGATGCTATAAGCACTACCAATCCGGTGATCATACAAAATGCCGCCATGAAACGGATTACAAATCCAATCTTATTAAGAATATCATCCACCACCCTGAGTACAAGCCCAAGATCAATGATCGACACATTTGGAAACTCTTTTACCGCTGCCTGCTGAAAGCGGGCAGACACTTCAACCGAAGGCACACGTGTCATGATCACATGAAACTGTGGTGCATCTTCCAGTACGCCGGTGGGAAAGACAACCAGGAAATTGGTCTGAACCCGGTTCCAGTCTACTTCACGGAAACTCCCAACAATTGTAGGGATCATCGATCCCTGTACATTGAAAACCATGGTATCCCCGATCTTAATATGGTTTCGGGTGGCTATCCTTTCTTCCAATGAAACATAAATGGGCTCATTCCCTCCGGTGTATTTCCCGGTCCATTTTCCAGACTTTATCTTTTCCGAAGAAATAAGGGTATCCCTAAACGTTACCCTGTATTCGCGACTGAATATCCAGCGTTGCATATCAATGCTGCTGTCTTTTTTCAGCGATTCGGCAGTGATTTTGTTGACAGATTCGAGTCGCATATTTACAATAGGTACTGTGCCATCAACCTTAAGTCCTTCCCGCCTGGCCAATGCCATGACGGCATCACGCTGGCTTGTTTGAATATCAAACATGACCATGTTGGGTTGGTTGCCGGAAGCCGAAAGACTGACCCGGTTTAGCAGTATTGTCTGTATAAATAATACAGTACAAATAAGTGCAGTACCCAAGCCAATGGAAAGGATAAGTGTGGCCGTTTGGTTATTAGGGCGGTAAAGATTGGCAAGGCCCTGGCGCCAGACATATGACCAGGAGGATGGGAAAAATTTTCTGACCAGCCACATCAGCAATTGTGCAAGTCCAGATAGAATTAGAAATGACAGGATCACACCGATTGTAAAAGCAATGGAATTTGTCCAGCTTCCCAGTTGAAGGGAGGTGAAAATATAGATGAACGCGAGTATAAGTACATAGACCAGCCAGGTAAAAAAGTCTTTATACAAAACGGGCTGATGTGTCATCCGTAATGTATTCAAAGGAGAGATCTTCCTGATTGAAATCAATGGTACAAGGGCAAAGAGAATGGAGATAATAACGCCTAATAATATACCTTGGCCGATGGCCATCCAGGAAATGGACGGCTCTATTTTTATTGGCAACAAATCTTTTAGCAGCAGTGGCAGCAATTGTTGTATAAATGTTCCGAGGATGGCGCCAATAACTGACCCGATAAATCCAATGAAGATGATCTGAATAAGGTAAATCAGAAAAGCCTGGGTTGAGGAAGCCCCCAGGCATCGTAATATAGCAATGGTACTGATCTTTTCCCGAACATAAATATTGATGGCGCTGGCAACGCCAATACATCCCAACAATAAAGCAATGAACCCAACAAGTGAAAGAAAACGGGTAACATCTGTAAATGATCGGGCGGTTTGTTCTTTTTGGCTTTCTACTGTATCCAAATCTAATTCTGCTTTTTCAAGCCTTGGTTCCAACTTTTCCGATAGTTTTTTTATATCGACCGGTTTATCATATTTGACGTAGTAAGTATAATTGATCCGGCTTCCTTTTTGTTCCAGCGAAGTCTCTGATAAATATTTCAGGGGCATATAAATAACCGGCGCAACAGAAGAAGATAACCCGGTCTGGCCAGGTGCACCTTCCAATATTCCTGCAATGGCAAAATACAGACTCCCTATTTTAATTGTATCGCCTACCTGTGCATTAAACTGCATCATCAGGGTTTTGTCTACAAGGGCCTGCTGGTTATCACGGAAACGCATACCTGCTTCAGCTGGTTTTGTTTCCAGTTTTCCGTAATAGGGGAATTCTCCACCTAATGCTTTTACCTGCACCAGCCGTGTTCCGCCTGTTTTAACGAAATATACCATGGAAGAGAAGCTTCGCTGCTCAGAACGCCTGTCTCCCAAAGAGTCCATTAACTGCTTCATCACTGGTGAAAAAGGCCTGTTCCCGGATATTTCAAGATCTGCGCCTATAAGTTCAGCGGCTTGTTTGTCTACCTCTTCTCTGAGGCTATTGCTCAATGCATAGACAGATACCAGGGCGGCGATCCCCAAAATGATAGACGAGATGAACAACAGTAATCTGGAGCGATTGCGCCTGCTGTCTCTCCAGGCCATTTTTAAAAGCCAGCTCCATTTTATTTTTGATGAGGGGGTCATGAATGTATTTCTGATGTTTTTTTTATTGATTATGCCCCTTTTTAAACGACCTCGTTAGGTACAAATGTTGATTCATCTGATATCAGTTTGCCACCTTTCATTTTAATGATCCTCCCTGTTTTAGCCGCCAGCTCAAGGTTATGCGTAACAACAACCAATGTGGTGCCTGCTTCTTTATTTAGATCAAA
>JAHEEX010000302.1 GCA_024640465.1 Sphingobacteriales bacterium
TTTTTTCTTTTCGGTAAAGCAGTTTGGTCGTGATATCGACCGGCAGGCTTTTACCAGCCTGGTTCATGGTCCGATAGAAAATTTTCTGTTCCTGCTTATATCATATATATCTCTTATTAACCTGAACTTTCCGGAAGTCTTCTATTATAAGTTCATGAAGACAGATACCCAAAAAATTTGTGAAAAGATTGGTACAGCCATTTTAATCCTGACTTTTTTCCGGATGCTGCTGAGGGGTATTGATTATATAGCATTGGTGATGGAAAAGAAAGCAGACCTGACACCGGATCAGAGCGATAATCAATTGGTGGTTTTTTTTAAAGACTTTTTAAAGGTGATGCTGATTATCCTGGGTTTACTGATGCTTTTGCGTTTTGCATTTAACCAGGACATTACCAAAATTCTTGCCGGGCTGAGCCTGGCAGGTGCCGCCATTGCCCTGGCAGCCCGCGAAAGCCTGGAAAACCTGATCGCCTCTTTTATAATTTTCTTTGATAAGCCTTTCACCACCGGAGACCTGCTTAAGGTGAATAATGTAACGGGTACGGTTGAACGAATTGGGTTGCGCAGCACCAGGATCAGGACTGTTGAAAAAACCTACGTGACCATTCCCAACAAACAGATGGTTGACAGTGTGGTGGATAATTTGAGTTTACGTACACAGCGCAGGGCAGAACTCAAACTGGAGCTTGATCTTCAAACTACAGCAGACCAGGTGAATGCGTTGATGGATGGAATAAATAAATTAATGGAAAGGCCGGTGATAATGCAGAAATCGGTATTACTTAGCGATATCAGCGCAGATGCATTTCTCATCAATTGCGAATATTATACGGAGGCTATTGTGATAAGTGAATTTAATACACTGAAGCAGGAGGTGAATCTCAAAGTAATCAGGTTACTGGAAGAACTGGATATAGAGATCGCTGGCGCGGGAAAAGATATCCGGATAAAAAAAACTCAAGCTATTTAAAAATTTTAAAAAAATAGTACTCAGTTTTCTTCTGATGCAGACAGACCTGCTTTCATTTCCAGTAAGAATCCTTTTATTCTTTTCAGGCTTTCGATCGTTTCAAACTGTTTGTTTGACTTTTTGGATTTCTTCAGGAAATCGCGGGCGCCTTCGATGGTGTATTTTCTTTCGCGCAGTAAATGATGGATCAGCTGCAGGTTCTTGATATCATCAGGCCTGAAAAATCGATCTCCTTTTTTATTTTTGCGGGGTTTCAGTATATCGAATTCAGACTCCCAGTATCTAAGCAATGAAGCATTCACCTGGAACATGACAGCAACTTCACCGATTCCATAATATTGTTTTGCATATAATATATCATCTGCAGGCACTTCAATACGTGCAGCCTCCAGGCTCATTTCCCGGATGGATTTACGACCACGTGAAGTTTTTTTGGAATCAGCTTCAGTCCCTATGTTTTTTTCGATGACCTGCTCCTTTTCTAAAACAGGTTCCTGTATAAAAACAGGTTCGGCTTCAATTAATTCAAGAACGGGCAAAACTTCCTCTGCTGGTTCTGCTTCCTCTACCTTGATGATCTTGGGTGGAGTGAGTTTACGCGGCTGGGTCTCCGGTTTATTTTCCGGGGTAGTTTCTTGCCCGGAGAGTGATGAAAATAAGTCGAGTTGTGCCAGCATATGAGCGAATTTAAGTGGATACAACAAAGATCAGGCTAAAAAATTATTAACAAGGGGTGAATAAGCCATTACCGGATATTAGCGGCTTGGCGATAAAAGTATTTGAATTTTTATGGATTAATCAAAAGACTGATTTCCTGAAGCAGCCAATTTCAGGATCTGCTGATATTGCTCCGGTGTGAGGTCGTTATAAAAGAAGTAAATGGGATCAATATTACGTCCCCCTTTTTGCACTTCGTAATGTAAATGCGGTCCGGTTGATTTTCCGGTACTTCCAACCCAACCTATCACTTCACCTCTTTTCACCATCTGGCCATTTCTCACTTTAACCCTTACCATATGGCCATATAATGTTTCATAACCGAAACCATGATTGATTACAACGTGGTTGCCAAAGCCGTTGTTTTTATTTCCTGCCGTGGTCACCCTGCCATCTGCAGTGGCGTATATCGGTGTTCCCTGGGGGGCAGAAAAATCAAGTCCTGCGTGGAATTTGACGGTTTTATATACCGGGTCTATCCGGTAGCCATAGCCTGAAGCTAATCGGTTAAGATCTTTATTATTAACAGGCTGTATGGCCGGAGTGGCTGCCAGTAGTTTTTCCTTATCCTTGATCATTGATTCAATTTCCCGGTATGAGGTTTCCTGGAAATTTATACGGCTATTAATATTGGATAAGGTAGCTGAAATGGAATAGGCCAGTTCATTTTCATCCATGGCCGAAACCAGCCTGATTTCATTTTCCATTTCCATTTGCTTCGCCCTGGCGCTGTCTGGTACCGGGTTAGCTTCAAAGATGGTCCGATAAACATCATTATCCCTTTTTTCCAGTTGTTTGAGCCTTTGTTCCAGGTTGCGCACTTTGCCGTTTATTGCCACAAAATCCTGTTGTGAACGCTCATATTGCATGCGGAGCAGTTTTTCCTTCGGGGAATCAAGGAACCTGAATGCAAAGGCCACAATGATCAGGCCTGTAACGATTGCCGTAGCCAGGAAACCCAGTATCCTGAGCAGTTTTACACGCAGGGGAACTACCAGTTTTTCGTACCGGAGGGTATTGGTATTATAGTAATATTTTACTTTTTTCATGCGTTCGCAGGCCTATCACAATCAGGTTTACGTAAAAACTAAACGGCTAAATAATGTACTTTTGTGCACCTTACCGGGTAAGGCAGACAAATATAGCCGTTTGCTGCAAAAATTGACCCAATTTAAATGAACAATGGCGATGACATCAGCTGAGATCAGACAGAAATTCATGGATTTTTTTGCCTCCAAAGGACATCATATCGTTCCCTCCGCACCGATAGTTGTAAAGAATGACCCTACCCTGCTTTTTACCAATGCAGGAATGAACCAGTTCAAGGACTATTTCCTGGGAAATAAACCGGCACCGTATAAACGCATTGCCGATACCCAGAAATGCCTGCGCGTAAGCGGTAAACATAATGACCTGGAAGAAGTAGGCGTAGATACTTACCACCACACCATGTTTGAAATGCTGGGTAACTGGAGTTTTGGTGATTATTTTAAAAACGAAGCCATAGAATGGAGTTGGGAATTACTGACCGGAGTGTATGGTATCCCAAAAGATCGTTTATACGCTACCGTATTTGAAGGTGATGCCAGGGAAAATCTTCCGCCTTCAACCATCGCACTGGCTAAATGGAAAAAATACCTGCCGGAAAACCAGATCGTTTATGGCAATAAGAAAGATAATTTCTGGGAAATGGGTGATACAGGGCCCTGTGGGCCTTGCAG
>JAHEEX010000303.1 GCA_024640465.1 Sphingobacteriales bacterium
CCGGATATATGTTTGGCAATAAACAATACAGTACCCGGGTAATTTTTGTGAATGATACAGTACCTTATAAAAAATCAAACTCTGCGGATACCACCAGTTTCGGAGGGCTTTTTGTAAATGCAGGTGTATTATACAAGATCGAGCTTAAAAGGAATATGTATTTGCGTTTAGGCGCTAACGGTAGTATACAAAGTAAGCTAAATGCAAACAGGAACCTTTCACGTTCTTCCATTGAAATAGACGGTAATGCCGATGTAATAATCGTTGACAGCGTATACCGGGCAACAAACCAAAAAGGCAAAATTGAATACCCTGCCTCATACGGCTTTGGATTTATGCTTGAAAAGGAAGATAAATGGATGGTAGGCGCTGAAATTAATACTGCCTTATGGTCTGATTATACTTATTATGGTGAATCGGAATCTTTAAAAAACACCTGGACGCTTCGTGTTGGAGGACAATTCATCCCGGACATCAATTCAAAATCATATTGGTCAAGGGTTGTATACCGTGGCGGTTTTTCTTTCGGACCTGACTATATAGACCTAGAAAAGAAATTCAATCAGTACCTTTTTTCATTTGGCGCAGGTTTTCCGATCAGAAGGACTTTTTATTCCAATCAATATACCACCATCAATACCACCCTTGAAATTGGGGGAAGAGGCAATAAACAAAATAAGCTAAGTGAAAGCCTATTCAAAATTTCTGTCGGCTTTAACCTCAGCGATATATGGTTTAACCCACGGAAATACGAATAAACGGTTTCAGTACATGTCTTTTACTATTAAAACAAATATTATCCGGGCAGCCCTTCTGGGCTGCTTTTTTATATCCGCCTGCGAAAATGATGAAAAAAAAGTAGAGGCCTTTTTCGAGAAGAAACTGGGTATCGACGAAGCTACCGGCATTGACAGTTACATGAGCCAGTCCGGTAAAATGAAAGCCCATCTCACATCGCCAAAGATGATACGCTACCAGGACTCTATGCCCAGGATGGAATTCCCCAAAACACTGCATGTTGATTTTTATGATGATTCCCTGGGGATTCAAAGCCAGCTGGATGCTAATTTTGCACAATACTTTGAAAGCCAGAATAAAATTTTTCTCAAAGACAGTGTCCGGGTTTTCAACATTAAAGGAGACACCCTTTTTTGCCAGGAACTTTGGTGGGATCAGCCCGAAGCTAGGTTTCATACAGACAAGCCCGTCAGAATCCATACGCCAACCAGCATCATATATGGAGTTGGCCTTACTGCACCACAGGATTTTAAGACCTTTACCATGTTTAAAATCACCAATAGCTTTATACGGGTGAAAGATCAACTGAATACCATCGATTCTACGGCTACCAGGGATTCAACCAGGAAACCTCCATTCCGCTAATATTATAATGCCCCCGAAAAGTATTTTTCCGGAAACCGTACATTGTGCAGTATTTTAACGGAAAATCTTCAAATTATGGAATACAGGATAATGGGCAGAACCGGCTTACAACTGAGCGTGCTTTCTTTTGGCAGTTGGGTAACCTTTCACAAACAAATTGAAGACAATACGGCCGATATTCTCATGGGCATGGCATATGATGCCGGTATTAATTTTTTTGATAACGCAGAAGGATACGCGCTAGGAGAAAGTGAACGGATGATGGGTCGGGTATTAAAACAAAAAAACTGGGAAAGAAGTTCTTATGTTGTTTCATCAAAAGTTTTTTTTGGTTGGCGAAAAAACAACAAACCAAACCAAACCGGACTGAGCCGGAAACATATTTTTGAAGCCTGCCATGAAGCACTTCAACGCCTTCAGCTGGACTATCTTGATCTTTTTTTCTGCCACCGCCCCGATCCAAAAGTACCCATTGAAGAAGTGGTATGGACCATGCACAACTTGATTCAACAGGGAAAGATATTGTACTGGGGAACCAGCCAGTGGAGCGGTGCGGAAATAATGGAAGCTCATCGTGTAGCCCAGCAATACAAGCTTATTGGCCCTTCCATGGAACAGCCACAGTATAATATGTTTGAGCGGTATAAAGTAGAAATGGATTACCAGCCGGTATATAAAAACACAGGGCTTGGAACTACCATATGGAGCCCGCTGGCAGCAGGATTTCTAACTGGAAAATATCTGCAAGGTATACCCGAAGATTCAAGGCTGGCCATTACCGGTTTCGATTGGCTTAAGGACCGCTGGCTGCAGGAAGAAAAGATCAATAAACTGAAAAAACTTGTCGCATTCGCCGATTCCCTCGGAGTCTCCATGGCCTCACTGGCAATTGCCTGGACCATTAAAAATCCTCATGTTACTTCTGCTATACTTGGGGCAACAAAAAAGGAACAACTTACAGAAAACCTGAAAGCTTTAGACACACTTAAGTTACTCAATCCTGAAGTGATGGAGGAAATTGAAAAGATCCTGCAGAATAAACCATCCATGGACCTCTCTTAGCCACTATTATTTCTTCGCGGTTAAATTATAAACATCATGAAGAAAGTGCTTTTGACAAATGTTTTTTTCTATATTATACATACTGTTTTTTCACAGTCAGCTGAACCTTTATTCAGTTATGAAATAAATAAAATCCAATATAACAACCTGCAACCAGATGCAGGAAAAAAAATAAAACTGCATACTGAAAAATCATTTCCGGATTCATTTATACTGTACCGGATCACATTCGAAAATAATTCAGCAGACACCCTAAGTTTAGGCAATATCGTTCCCTTTGGAGCCAGCAAATCTTCTGTATATATTACCGGCAAAGGTGATCATCCCTTATCCAGGACGCATCTTTTTATACCTGGCAAAATACCGGTAAATGTGGTTTGTCCTGATAATGCCTGGGAACTTGGTTTTGCTTTTATAGCGGGACCAGGAGGAAAATCCATTGCTGGTTTTTCCCGCCGCGACCTGCCATCACTCCAAAAAGGACTACGGAAACGATTTGAGACCCTGCTCTATCCCGGCGGATCTGTTACATACAATATGTGGACAAAAGAAATGTTCGGTGAATGGCAGGATGGGCTCAGGGTATTTTTCCAGCATCGAAAAATATTTGATCTGCAAACATTTGACAATTCGATGTATGAAAGAAACGACCTTAGTTGGATAAGGAAGAGTTATGTCATGCATCTCATGATGGCATGGGATAAACAATATTATGATCTGTATGACAATCAATTTCACCTCTCAGCATTTATCGATCGAAGTAAAAATAATTACGGTGGTGATGATGTGATCGGCATCTGGCCTACCTGGCCTTCGCTCGGACTGGATCAACGCAACCAGTTTGACTTGTTCAGGGATTTGCCAGGTGGAACAAAAAGGATGAAAAGCATGGCTGATACATTGCGAAAAAAAGGAAGCAGGCTTTTTGTTTGTTACAA
>JAHEEX010000142.1:0-7697 GCA_024640465.1 Sphingobacteriales bacterium
CCATAGGTTTCCAAAACCCCCATAGGTTTCCAAAACCCCGGTAGGTTTCCAAAACCCCGGTAGGTTTCCAAAAGTTACTAAACTCTCCAAGGGTTACCCCACACTCCAATGGTTAACAGCATCCTTAAGTTTCCAAATTTAGTATGGGCGGATACCAAATATGTTGGCTATTATTTCATTTAATTAAAAATTTAATTTATATTAGACTTAATTAAAATTTAGACAAGTCTAAAATAAATGAAATTTTTATCCTCTTTTCTGGTATTAATCGTAAGTTTTGTAATGCCGTGTATTGCACAGAATACGGATTCTATATATGCCCGTAAACAGGATTCCCTTTTTTCAGGAATAATGCAGGATATTGTAGTTTCTGGCACATTGAGGCCTGTGAGAAAACTGGAAAGTCCTGTTGCCGTAGAAGTTTATACGACCCAGTTTCTTCGGCTCAACCCGGTACCCAGTGTGTTTGAAGCAATGCAGGGGGTTAATGGCGTGAGACCTCAGTTGAATTGTAATATTTGTAATACCGGTGATATTCATATTAATGGTCTGGAAGGTCCATATACAATGGTTACAATCGATGGAATGCCTATTGTGAGCAGTCTCTCATCCGTTTATGGATTGTACGGGATTCCTAATCAACTAATTGAAAGAATTGAAATAGTCAAAGGCCCCGCATCCGGCCTTTATGGTTCGGAAGCGGTAGGTGGACTGATCAATATAATCACCAAAGACCCTCAAAAAGCCCCGCTTTTAACAGTTGATATAATGTCTACAAGTTGGTTGGAAAACCTGGTTGATGCCGGTGTAAAGTGGCGGGCCGGGAAAAAGGCCCAAGCCATTTTAGGGATGAATCTTTTTTCATACCAGCATCCAAAAGATAATAATGATGATGGTTTTACAGATATGGCACTGCAGCAAAGGATATCCATTTTCAATAAATGGAGCTGGAACTTAAAAGATAACCGCCAGGCGAATATTGCGGCACGTTATTTTTATGAAGACAGGTGGGGAGGGGAAATGAACTGGAATAAATCTTACCGGGGATCTGATCAGGTTTACGGCGAAAGTATTTACACAAACCGACTTGAACTGATTGGTAACTATCAGCTACCAATACACGAAAAAATATTTTTTTCAGGATCTTATAATTATCACCACCAGGATTCCTGGTATGGTAAAACACCCTATCTGGGTATTCAACATATTGGCTTTGGACAAATGACCTGGCATAAATCCATAAAAAAACACGAATGGCTGACCGGACTTGCCCTGCGTTATAATGTGTATGATGATAATTCTGCTGCAACTCATGATCCTTTATCAGGAGAAAACATGCCTTCCAGGACCCTGTTGCCAGGTATTTTTGTACAGGATGAAATTCGTTTTTCAGATCGCCATACAATTTTGGCCGGACTCAGGTACGACTATCACCCGGTGCATGGTGATATAATCACACCCCGTGTTGCATGGAAGTGGAAGACAGGAAAGGAAGGTGTATTCAGGCTTAACGCAGGCACCGGGTTCAGGGTCGTAAACCTGTTTACTGAAGAACATGCTGCACTAACCGGGTCAAGGAAAGTTGTAATTGCAGAGGAGTTGAAACCAGAGAAAAGTTATAATGTAAATCTGAACTATACTTATCGGATCCCGTTTTCAAATGGATTTATGGTGCTGGATGGAAGTGCATGGTATACCTTATTTACCAACCAGATATTGCCTGATTATGATACAAACCCTGATGAAATAATTTATCAAAATCTACATGGAAGGGCAATTTCAAAAGGAATCAGTCTCTCAGCAGAATGGAATATTCAAAACCGTTTCCGATCTCAATTGGGGTTTACCCTTCAGGATATCCGACAAATCAAAGAAATCGCAGATGGGAAAGAGGAAGTTAGCAAACCAGTTTTGACAGAAACTTGGAGCGGGGTTTGGTCATTTTCATACAGGTTTCCAGATCAGGGTTGGAGTATGGATTATACCGGGAATGTTTATGGTCCGATGCGGTTACCCCTGCTTGGACCATTGGATCCACGCAGACCTTACTCACCCGTTTGGAGCATTCAAAATATCCAGGTTACCAAAAAAATCGGTCGGAAAATGGAAATATACGGAGGGGTCAAGAACTTGCTAAACTGGACGCCCAATAAGGGGAATCCATTTATCATCGCAAGGGCAAATGACCCTTTTGATAAAAACGTTGAATATGATAACAACGGTCAGATTCTCCAGACCAGAGAGAATCCATATGCACTTAGTTTTGATCCCACATATGTTTACGGTCCTAACCAGGGGCGAAGGATTTTTCTGGGCTTCAGGATTACAGTTTTCTGATCTTTCGGCTGGAGGATTTTTTGGGGTGCTTTAGCTTTTGGAAACCCGGGTAGGTTTTGGAAACCTGGGTAGGTTTTGGAAACCTGGGTAGGTTTTGGAAACCCGGGTAGGTTTTGGAAACCTGGGTAGGTTTTGGAAACCTACAAAGCTTTTTATACGTACAAAGGCAATCGTAGTGGTTTCTGATGTATCTGGATGTAAAAAAAAATATCATATCTTAGCTCATTGCGTAAGATATTTATTATCATATTATCCCTGCAGATTCTGAGTTCCGGACAGTTCCTCAACGAACTGGTGAAGTTCAGGAACCTTATCGAACATTTCCAGGAACACCGGGAGAATGAGAGTATCCGCGATTTTGCAGAATTTATCCGGTTGCATTATTTTGATCCCCGGCACGAAGGAACTGATCCAAAAAATCATAATTCACTTCCCTTACATCAGACCAGCGTTTGCATGAATTTTGTTTTTCAAACCCCCGTTGAAGTATTGACCATCTCTTATCCAGATTTTATTTCAAGTGTTTCTTATTTCACTGAATATTCCGATTTTTTACCACAGCATAATTGTTCAGCAATTTTTCAACCCCCAAAGTTTTCTGCCTGATCGAATTCTTCCTGTGAGCGTTAGTTAGTAGTTATCATTACTTAATCAGCAGATTTATTTATGCTCAATTCCATCATTCGCTTTTCCGTCAGGAATAAGCTGATCATAGGTTTATTTATCCTGGGTTGGATCATCTGGGGTGTATTTGAACTTTTTCGTTTACCCATTGATGCCCTGCCTGATATTACCAGTAACCAGGTACAGGTCATAACGGTGACGCCTACACTGGCCTCGCCCGAAGTGGAGCGGTTAATTACATTTCCCATTGAACAGGCATGTTCCAATATTTCCGGGATTACAGAAATAAGGTCGATCTCAAGGTTTGGGCTCTCCGTTGTCACTATAGTATTTGATGATGCAACTGATGTATACTGGGCCCGGCAGCAGGTGAATGAACGGTTATTCCGGGTGAAGGATGAAATTCCCCGTGAAGCTGGTGTGCCAGAACTGGCTCCTGTTACAACAGGCCTCGGAGAGATCTATCAATACGTTGTAAGACCCGCAAAAGGATATGAACTAAAATATTCACTTGAAGAACTGAGAACCATCCAGGACTGGATCATCCGAAGGCAGCTACTCGGTACAAAAGGAGTAGCCGATGTGAGCAGTTTTGGCGGCATGCTTAAACAATATGAAGTATCTGTTCAGCCCAACAAATTAAAAAGTATGGGCCTCACCATCCGCGATATTTTTGATGCACTCGAAAAAAATAATCAAAACTCTGGCGGCGCCTATATCGAAAAAGGGCCCTCTCTTTTATTTATCAGAACTGAAGGACTGGCTTCGGGCATAGAAGATATTGAAAAGATCCCGGTGAAAGTAAATCAAAATGGCATACCGGTTTATATACGGGATGTGGCCGAAGTTCGAATAGGCCATGCTGCCCGATACGGTGCCATGACCTATAAAGACAAAGGCGAGGTGTCAGGTGCCGTAGTCCTGATGCTCAAAGGTGAAAATGCCTCCCGCGTAATCAACCGTATTAAAGAACGGATGGAGAAGATCAAAAAAACCCTTCCCGAAGGTATTGTTATTGAATCTTTTCTCGACCGTACAAAGATGGTGAACCGCGCGATTGACACAGTCAAAACAAACCTGATGGAAGGTGCACTGATCGTGATTTTTGTGTTGGTTTTTTTCCTGGGCAACCTTCGTGCCGGTTTGATTGTAGCATCCGTAATCCCACTGGCCATGTTATTCGCAATAGGAATGATGAATGCCCTTGGCGTTTCCGGCAACCTGATGAGTCTTGGTGCACTCGACTTTGGTTTGATCGTAGATGGTGCGGTGATCATCGTAGAAGCAGTCATGTTCAGGCTGTATCATAGTAAACATCATCATGGTGAGATCAAACTAAGACAAACTCAGATGGATGATGCTGTGGAACAATCCGCCAGCAGGATGATGAACGCCGCTGTTTTCGGGCAGATCATTATTTTGATCGTATACCTTCCAATCCTCAGCTTGGTTGGTATCGAAGGAAAGATGTTCCGCCCAATGGCACAGACCGTAGCTTTTGCATTGATCGGAGCCTTCATACTTTCATTGACCTATGTACCTATGATTACCTCACTGGTCATGTCGAAAAAAGTAAAACATACTGAAAATATTTCTGATAAGATCATGGGCTTTATTCAGCGGGTTTATCAGCAAACACTGGAGAAAGTGTTGGCATTTCCAAAAACAATCTTAACTGTATCCATTGCCCTGCTGATCATTTCTTTGTTTGTGGCAAGCAGGCTCGGTGGTGAATTTATACCTGAACTGGAAGAAGGGGATTTCGCGATTGACGGCAGAATATTAACCGGAAGTTCATTAACTCAATCCATCAAAGTATCCAGCCAGGCATCTGCGATCCTGCAACAATTTCCCGAAGTGGAAAAAGTTGTCACCAGGATCGGGGCCAGTGAGATCCCAACTGATCCAATGCCCATGGAGATGACCGATATCATTGTGAGCCTGAAAGAAAAAAAGCTATGGACCTCGGCAAAATCATACGATGAACTGGCGGAAAAAATGAGTAAAGCACTGCAAACCATTCCGGGACTGACCGCAGGTTTTCAATACCCGGTACAAATGCGCTTTAATGAATTGATCGCCGGTGCAAGGCAGGATGTTGTTTGTAAAATTTTCGGGGAGAACCTTGATTCTCTCGCCAGACAGGCGCATAAACTCGCCGCGCTTGTAAGAACAGTGGAAGGCGCCAAAGATATTTTTGTTGAATCGGTAACCGGGCTTCCCCAAATTGTGATACGATATAAGCGTGATGTAATGGCGATGTACGGGTTATCCATAAACGATGTAAACAGGGTCGTGCGGGCATCATTCGCAGGTGATGTTACCGGAAAGATCTACGAAAATGAACGCCGATTCGATCTTGTGGTACGAATGGGTGCAGATTCCCGTACCGACCTTACAGATGTTCAACAATTACTCATACCTGCGCCCAATGGCAAGCAGTTGCCGCTTTACCAGGTAGCGGAAGTAAAAGTGGAAGAAGGCCCGAACCAGATCCAACGCGAAGATGCCAAGCGCAGGATCATCGTTGGGTTCAACACAAGAGGCCGTGATGTGCAAAGTATCGTTCAGGAACTACAGAAAAAAGCAGATCAGCAATTGAAATTGCCTACAGGGTATTATATACATTATGGAGGACAGTTCGAAAACCTGCAGGAAGCAAAACAGCGTTTGATGATTGCCGTTCCCCTGGCCTTGCTGCTTATCTTCCTGATGTTGTATTTCGCTTTCGGTTCTTTAAAATACGGGCTGCTCATTTTTTCCGCCATCCCGCTATCGGCCATCGGTGGAATTCTGTTGTTATGGCTGCGCGATATGCCTTTTAGTATTTCAGCAGGTGTTGGTTTCATTGCACTATTTGGGGTGGCGGTACTGAACGGTATCGTTTTGATAACAGAATTTAACCGACTTAAACACGACAGTAATATGGATATCAAACATATTATCCTGAAAGGAACAGAAACCCGTTTGCGTCCGGTTTTGATGACGGCAGCAGTGGCCTCTCTCGGTTTTTTACCTATGGCATTGAGCCAGGGTGCAGGTGCAGAAGTGCAGAGACCATTGGCCACAGTGGTCATCGGCGGACTTGTTACTGCCACTTTTTTAACCCTGGTCTTATTGCCCGTACTGTATATGTGGTTTGAGAAAGGGCAACAAAGAAAATTCAAGCCAGCTGCCATTGTCATCCTGGCTCTGCTGGGCTCCATACAATCCCATGCACAGCCAATACAGGGGAATAAAATTTCGCTTGATTCATTGCTGCAGATGGCAAACAGACAGAACCTGACTGTACAGGCTAACCGAAAAAATAGTCAATATTGGCAATCGCTTTCGCAAAAAACTTTTGAGTTGCCCCGTACGCAGGTTGGACTGGAGTATGGCAATATCAATAGTGCCAACCAGGATACCCGGTTATTTGTTAGCCAGGGTTTCCAGATGCCCGCTGTGTACCAAAGACAAAAGGATTTATACCAGGCGAATGTAGAAGCCAATGCAGCCTTACTGGCGTTGAAAGAAAAAGAGCTTGCCAGGGAAATCCGTTTGAGTTATTATGCGCTGCAGGGTTTACTGGAGAGGGACTCGCTGTTACAATTTTTAGATTCGGTATATGGCCGGTTTGCTTCAGGTGCAGCACTTCGACTGAAAACCGGAGAAACCGGTATGCTTGAAAAAACAACTGCAACTGCTTTGGTGGAACAGCTGAAATTACAGCGCAAGCAACTTCATGCAGATTTCCTGGTACAGCAACACAGGCTTGGAATGCTGCTGAGCAGTGATGATCGCTGGCTTCCAATCGAATCGGACTATGTTGAAACTGGACTGTATTTAACCGATACAGCTTTAATGTCTGCACACCCCATGGTTCAATACTGGGATGGGCAAAATCGGTTGATCCAGGCCCAGACAGCAGTTGATCGTTCCCGGCTAAGCCCTGAATTTTCCCTGGGATACAGTAATTTATCGCTCATAGGCTGGCAAACGGATGATGGGGTGAACCAGAAATATTACAGTGGGAGCGACCGGTTTAATATTTACCAGTTCAGCATGGGGCTTCCGCTGTTTAATGGTGCCACACGTAGCCGGATCAAAGCAGCTCAGATAAGCACGGATGTAAACAGGATCGAAAAGGAAAATGCTTACCGGCATGTTTCCGGTCAACTTAAAATCGGGCAGGAGGAATACCTGAAGAATAGGGAGGCCGTTAACTATTATACAGAAACCGGGTTAATGCAAGCTGATCTGATTATTAAAAACGCAGCAAAAAGTTTTCAGGCAGGGGAGCTCTCCTATATGGAATGGACTATGTTAATGAACCAGGCGGTACAGATCAGATTGTCTTACCTGGATGCGCTGCAAGCTTTGAGAAAAACCCAGGCGGAACTCATTTATTTAACCGGAAAATAAACTTTATGCTCAGCAAATACCTATCATACTTTTTACTGTCCATTTCATTTATGGCATGTTCTTCTGCAGAGAAAACGGTTGTAAAAGAAGAACCCGCAACAACTACAACGAATGAAGTTACCCTCACCGCGGAACAGATCAGCAAAGCCCAGATTGTAACCGGTGAGCTGATCACACAGAGGTTAAACACAACTGTTATTGTTCATGGTGTTGTAGACGTACCCCCGCAAAATATGGTGTCGGTTAGTTTTCCGCTTGGCGGATATTTGAAATATACTAAGCTGCTCCCCGGTATGCATGTGTCCAGAGGGGAGATCATTGCACAGATGGAA
>JAHEEX010000142.1:7707-9347 GCA_024640465.1 Sphingobacteriales bacterium
TCCCGGCAGGTGGCACTCTATTCGCCCATCAAAGGATATGTGTCAAAAGTGAATGTCAATACCGGCAAATTTGTACAACCAACTGATGTGTTGTTTGAACTGATCAATCCGGATGATATCCACGCGGCTTTATCCATTTTCGAAAAAGACCTGGGCAAGATCAATATTGGCCAGCGGGTGAAGATGTCTTTTGTTGATGAGCCAGAAAAGGAATACGATGGTGAAGTAATACTGGTAAACCGTAATGTGGATGAGAACCGCACTGCTATTGCTCATTGCCATTTTCTATCACATCCAAAACAACTCCTCCCGGGCATGTTTTTAAATGCGAAGATACAGGTAAAAGAGGCCACGGTTAATGTATTACCTGAGGGCTCCATTGTTCGTTTTGAAAATAAGGAATATGTTTTTACCCAATCAGGTACAGGTGTTTTTAATATGTTTGCCGTAACAACCGGGGAAAAAGACAAAGGTATGGTAGAGATAAAATCTGGCATGGAAGCATTAGCTGGTAAGAAAATTGTTACGGCAAATGCGTATAGTGTGCTGGGGGCGTTGAAGAATACGGGAGAGGAGTAGGGAAGTGAGAAGTTTGAACAGCCATTAACCGCGAAGGAACAAAGAAAGTAAAAGAATACTTAGCGTTCTTTGTTCCTTCGCGGTTAATCCAACACTATAAACACCCCATCATCAATTTTTCCATTTTTCACCTTATACACCGTAACCCCCGAAGGCATGATAAATGTTTCTTTCATGTTCGGCCCAATCACTGCACCTGTTTGTTCAAACCTTGTCTGAACCCCGTATAAACTGAATTTTTGTTGGGCATGATAATGACCGGCCAATGCGAGGGGATAGTTTCTCTTTGCCAATACCTTCATCACTTCACCGGCATTGGATACGATATGGCGGTTTTGTAAAACACCATGCACTGTTTCCACTGTACGGTTTGCTCCAGTCAGCTCAAAATTATCAAAGCTGAAACCACCACTGTAAAAAGGCACATGCTGGAAAGTAACGATGGGTGTTTTAGGGTTCACTAAAGCGATGTCTTTTTTGAGCCATTCGATTTGTATGGAATCTACATAGCCGTAATAGTAGAGATCATCATAACTCAAACTGTTCAAACCAATAAAATGAATGCCGTTAAAATTAAAGGAATAATAATCCGGGCCGAGGAAATGATAATACATTTTTCTGCCATAATAAGGATTGTCTTTGCTCACCAGGGAGAGATGCCTTTCGATACCAAATAATTCGTGATTGCCGGGGATGTTCCAGACAGGTGTTTGTATTTTTTCGGTTTCCTGTTTGTATAAAGTATAATATCCCAAAGCCTCTTTTTCCGGAACCCTTAAGGCATCCTTAACCAGGTCGCCGGTAACAATCACAAAGTTTGGCTTAACAGAATCAATTTTATTTTTCAATTTCTGCATCCTGCCGATACTGCTGTTGCTAATATGTGTATCTGATGCATGGATGAAAACAAATTCATTTTGTACCGGTATTTTAATGAGCGGAAAATCCACCGTTTGATTTTCGTTGCCTGCTTTTAATTGAACATAAAATGATCCGGTTGTTTTGTAGCCGGTGGGTACACTGATAAAAATGATCCCGTTGCTGTTACGAACACTAATCTG
>JAHEEX010000304.1 GCA_024640465.1 Sphingobacteriales bacterium
CATGGGCTTTATTTTCGGGCCACTTATATTCAGTTACCTTATAATCCTGGTACGCATTTATAGCTATGAATTTGTTGAGAATCACGATCAGCCAATGAAGGATACATGATACCAAAACCGAGGACAACTGATAAAAAGCATACTTGGGTATGACAATCGGGGGTATTAATTTTAAATGAGAAAGCGGAATTTTGTAAAAAAAGAAATATGACCCTCGAAAAGGATATTAGTCAGCGTAATTTCAGGAACCTGAATCAAAAAAGTATGGTAAACCTGATCTATACATATCATTGGGTGGTTGAAAAAATCAAGGACTTATTATCGGCTGAAGATATTACCCTTCAGCAATACAATATCCTCCGTATATTAAGGGGAAGTTTTCCTGCACCTTTATCAACTTTACAGATTAGAGACAGGATGCTGGATAAAATGAGTGATACAAGTCGTATTGTTGATCGACTTGTTGTGAAAGGACTTGTACAAAAGAATACGTCAAAAACAGACAAACGGCTGGTTGATGTTATAATTACGGATGAAGGGAGGGAGCTTCTTTCTACATTGGATCTGCACAATGACCAATTGGATAACATCGTTACTTCTTTGTCTGAAGACGAAATGAATACATTTAATAACCTGTTGGATAAATTAAGAGGATAATGGTCATATCAAACTATGCAAAGAAAGCCGGTAAGGCTTTTTTTATGTTTTCTTTTTTTGTGTTTGTTCTGTTTGCTGTAATTTCTGGCCAGGATGTTTCTCCCAGGTACGAATTTCGCGGAGCATGGATTGCTACGGTAGATAATATTGACTGGCCATCACGGAAAGGGTTACCTGTAGATTCTCAGAAAGCCGAATATATACGTATTCTTGATTTGCATAAGCTTAATGGCATGAATGCAGTAATCATGCAGATAAGGCCTGCTGCTGATGCATTTTATCCTTCGTCATACGAGCCATGGAGCGAATGGCTTACTGGTGTTCAGGGTAAGCCGCCATTTCCCTATTATGATCCATTACAGTTTATGATCGAGGAGACGCACAAGCGGGGTATGGAATTTCATGCCTGGTGTAACCCTTATCGTGCCATGTTTAACATAAACAAATCTTCTGTTGCGCCAACGCACATTACGCGCATGCACCCGGAATGGTTCCTCGATTATGGAGATAAAAGATATTTCGATCCGGGAAACAAAGAAGCCCAGGTTTTTGTAACCCAAATCGTGGGAGATATTGTAAAGAGATATGATGTTGATGCCATACATTTTGATGATTATTTCTATCCGTATCGGATATCCGGAAAAAATTTCCCTGATTCTGCTTCGTATAAAAAATACAATAATGGCCTGAACCTGGAAGACTGGCGCCGGAGTAATGTTGATTCTATTATTGTTCAATTGTACAGGGAAATTCGAAAAGAAAATCCAAACTGCAGGTTTGGCATTTCACCTTTTGGTGTATGGCGCAACCAGGATAAAGATGTGAGGGGCAGCGCTACCAAAGCGGGGCAAACAAATTACGACGATCTGTATGCAGATATCCTTTTATGGCTGGAAAAAGGCTGGATTGATTATGTAGTGCCGCAGTTATACTGGGAGTTTGGTCACCCTGCCGCACCTTTTGATACCCTGCTGGAATGGTGGAGTAATCATACATACGGCAAAGCCTGTTATATTGGCCTTGGTTATTATAAAGCCGGCTCCAATAAAACCTGGAAGGATGTAACGTTAATTCCACGGCAGCTTAAAGCCATGCGGAACACGACCAATATCCATGGGGCTGTTTATTTCAGTAGTAAGTCTTTTTTCAATAACCCGCTGGGTTGGAACGACTCCCTGCGGAATAATTTTTACAGGTATCCTGCACTGGTGCCTCCTGTTTCCGGGATCCAGGGGGAAATTCCTCCGGAACCAGTGATCATCAATCAAAAAGTATTGGATAACCGAAGACTATTATTTTCTGTTATTGCACCGCCGGGTACCAGGCAGCCAATCAGGCAGGTTGCATTATATGCCCGGTATACGAAACAAGGCGATTTTAATTCAGCTATGCTTATTGAAACAAAGCCTTTTGCCGATACCGTGAATTTTTCAATTGAACAACACCCTTCTGCGGATCATATTCAGTATTACCTCACTTTTGTCAATCCGGAAAATCAGGAAAGTGTTCCTGAAAAAAAACAGCCCGTTTCTTTACTGCTGGCGAAAAGAAAGAACGGGGCATGGGCCCTGGACTGAAAAATTTCGTGTAGTCGTAGATGTTATTTACCCCTTATCAGGAATACCCCGGCAATCAACAGGCAGAATCCAAGTAATTTGGCAGGGCTGATAGGGTTTACCGGAACTCCTAATAACCCATAATGGTCCATTAACACACTCATCATAAGTTGTCCGCTTACTATCAGCGTAAAGGCCAAACCGGCCCCTAATCTTGGTATAATCACAATGATCCCGGTAACATAAATAGCACCAATCAAACCGCCAATCCAATGATACCATTGTGTTTCCCTGATCAGGGCAGGATTGAAACTGGACCTAATGGAAAAAGCATAGATCAGCAGAACCAGGGTGCCGGTAAGGAATGATATGGTAGCACCAATTACCGGATGGCCAAAAGTACGCATCAATTTACCGTTCAAGGCAGCCTGGATTGGCAAAATGGCACCCATGGCCAGGGTAACCAGTAGGAGCAATGTTTTACTCATGATAAAAGGTATTAGGGATAAGGAAGAAAGATAATAATTAAGCCCGAAATGACTTTTGTATTTTCATCAGCAATGCAGGAATTCATTATTTACTTATTCTTGCCTTCACTTTCGATTTTCGATTTTCCACTTTCGATTTCAGGCTACTTTCCTTCCATCTTATTCACATAGTCCAAAGACCCCAGCCTGAAACGAAGCGGGATACGGGCAGATTTTTCCAGTTTCCACTCCTGTTTACAGAAAAATCCAAGCTGTTTGTTGTAAAAATCGGGTCGTACCGGTTGTAATGGGTTGGGGTTAAATTGAAATGGATAAATAATGGGCTCTTTTACCGGCGAAGGCTTTTTTACAGGGAGGACCGGCAGTTTTTTTTCCACCTGCGCCTGCATGTATAAGTTGCAGGTAATCAACACAACAAGAATCAAAAAAAATCGTTGGCGCATGAATTCGACTTTTGTTTGTAAATTTAGGCTTGATTTTTGTGGTTGCGCGATTTTTTCAGTGATATTTTGCTTTCCATCTCTATAAAACAATGGCCCTACATCAAAGTTTACAGCAAAAGCTGCTCCAGAAGCTCTCACCTCAGCAGATTCAGTTAATGAAGCTGCTCCAGGTTCCTACGGCTAATCTGGAAGAAAGGATCAAGGAAGAGATGGAAGAAAA
>JAHEEX010000305.1 GCA_024640465.1 Sphingobacteriales bacterium
CCCACAAATATGCTCAAGATCACCAAAGTGATATAATTATATCCCCGTACAGTAATTATTCTGTTTAAAATCAGGCATAACGCAATCTTGAATTTGTTACATTTACAATTCAAGATTGCATTATGAAAAAAATTTCCTTCTTTTTACTGACCGCCTTTTTCAGCATCACCGTTTTTGCACAGAATAGTCTGGATTCCGCCTGGATCAGGGATAACTACTATAAGATCGAACGCATGATTCCGATGCGGGATGGCGTTAAATTGTTTACCAGTATCTACATTCCAAAAGACACAACAGAGAAACATCCATTCCTGTTAACAAGGACCCCTTACTCCTGCGCGCCATACGGAGAAAAGAATTTCCGTTCTTTTTGGAACAGTTATCAAAGACTGTACATGCGCGAAAATTATATCATTGTTACACAAGACGTAAGAGGCCGCTTTATGAGCGAAGGTGAATTTGAAGATATCCGACCTTTCAATCCAAACAAAAAAACAAATCAGGACATTGATGAAGCCAGCGATACCTATGATGCCATTGACTGGCTGGTAAAAAATATCCCTTCCAATAATGAACGGGTGGGCGTATTCGGCATTTCCTATCCAGGCTTCTATTCCAGCATGGCTGCCCTGAGCGGTCATCCTGCTTTAAAAGCGGTTAGCCCCCAGGCTCCGGTTACAGACTGGTTTCAGGGTGATGATTTTCACCACAATGGTGCCTTTTTCTTACTCGACGGATTTAGTTTTTATACAAGGTTTGGTTTACCAAGGCCAAAACCGCTCATGAATTACAATGGTGGTTATACTGTTAAGACCGATGATAATTATGCATTTTATCTTAAGACCGGTGCGTTGAAAAATTTCGCAACCCTGATGGGTGATTCCATAAAATTCTGGAAAGACCTTTACCAGCACCCTGACCTGGATGACTGGTGGAAAGCACGTATGGTGAGAGACCATGTGCAGGGAATTAAACCAGCCATGCTCATAGTAGGTGGGCTTTTTGATGCTGAAGATTGTTTTGGTGCTTGGCGTTTCTATGAAGCTGTTGAACATAAAAATCCGGGTAAAGCATTTAACAAAATAGTCATGGGTCCCTGGTTCCATGGCCAATGGAGCACGCAGGACGGAAGTTTCTTAGGTAATGTGCGTTTTGGGTCAAAAACGGCTGAATGGTACCAAAACAAAATCGAAGTTCCTTTCTTTAATTATTATTTGAAAGATAAAGGAAGCATTGCAAACATACATGAAGCCACTATTTTCATGACGGGTGTAAACGAATGGAAAAACTACGAACAATGGCCTCCGGCAGATAGTAAGGATGAGACACTTTATTTACAACCCGGCGGCGGTCTTGATGGAGTTAAACCAACATCCACCGGAAGTTTCAGTGAATATATCAGCGATCCGGCCAAACCGGTTCCTTATACCGAAGATGTTCATGATGACCGCACCAGGGAGTATATGACAGACGACCAGCGCTTTGCTTCCAGGAGGCCTGATGTACTCGTTTTTCAATCGCCTGTTCTTACTAAAGACATATCGGTAACGGGTACTGTAATTGCCGACCTCATGGTAAGTATCAGTACAACAGATGCTGATTTTGTAGTAAAAGTGATTGACGTTTTCCCTGATGATTTTAAATACAGCGGTGGTATGCAGCAATATCCCATGGGCGGTTACCAGATGCTTGTACGCGGAGAGATCATGCGTGGACGATATCGTAACAGTTTTGAAAAGCCAACAGCTTTTACACCCGGCAAACCGGAAAGGGTAAAATTTGAACTGCCGGATATAGCACATACTTTTAAAGCAGGACACCGGATGATGATACAAATCCAGAGCAGCTGGTTTCCTTTGGTTGACAGAAACCCGCAGCAGTTCATCAATATTTATAACTGTGACGATAAAGATTTTAAAAAAGCTACCATTAAAATCCACCATGATGCAAAAAACCCTTCGGCCATTATTTTACCGATCCTGCCAAAATAATCAGCAAAGGCTTTCCTATTTTGTATTGCTGCTGCTGTTGCCTTTCTATGGATTGTTTGCACAGGGCTATAAAGAAGATTCGGCTTTTTTACGAGACAATTATGTTAAGAGAGAAGTTCGTATTCCCATGCGTGATGGCATCTTGCTCTTTACGGCTATTTATTTGCCTAAAGACAGCAGTACAAAATATCCCCTGTTGATGGTAAGGACTCCATATTCAGTAGCACCATATGGAACAGATAAATTTCCATATAGACTGGGCCCCAATAGCGGCCTGATGAAAGAGAAATATATTTTTGTATACCAGGATGTACGTGGCCGCTATATGAGTGAAGGAAGTTTTGAGGAAATGACACCGCACAAACAAACAAAAAAAACAGCTACAGAAACAGATGAAAGCAGCGATACCTATGATACCATAGAATGGCTTCTGAAAAATCTTTCCAATAATAATGGACGTGTGGGTTTATGGGGCGTTTCTTATCCTGGCTTTTATGCCAGCGCTGCACTGCCCAACGCCCATCCTGCCATTAAAGCGGTTTCACCACAAGCCCCCGTAACTGATGAATTTATTGGAGATGATGCAAACCATAAAGGAGCTTTTTATCTCCTGGACAATTTTGGTTTCATGAATTATTTTGATGAGCCGCGTAAAGGCCCGGTAGAAGATTATGGCGATGGCATGTTCAGCGCAAATTTTACAGATGCTTATCAGTTCTTCCTTCAAATGGGGCCGATAAGCAACGCTAATTCAGCAACGTATTACAACAACAGGAGCAAGATCTGGAACGAATACACCACGCACGATACATATGATGATTACTGGAAGGCACGTAATATACGCACACACCTAAAACAGGTAAAACCCGCTGTGCTGGTAGTTGGCGGATGGTTTGATGCGGAAGACCTGTTTGGCGCATTGGAAACTTACCGTACAATTGAAAAAAACAATCCAGGTAATGATAACCGACTGGTTATGGGACCCTGGACACATGGCGCATGGGCATCAGGGAACTGGAGCCAGTTTGCCACACACGATTTCAAACAAAATACCAGTAGGTTTTACCAGGAAGAAATCGAATCTCCATTCTTTAATTTCTACCTCAAGGATAAAGGCCAACTGAATTTGCCTGAAGCGTATATTTTTGAAACGGGTAAATATGAATGGCAGAAATATGCACAATGGCCCCCTGCCAATATGCAACCGGTAAATTATTTTTTAAGAAATAAGGGAGGCCTGGGCACCGGCGGACAAACTAACGCAAAAGGATACACTGAATACAATAGTGACCCTGCCCGTCCTGTTCCTTATACGAATCTTATTTCCCGTGGCCGAAACAACGAGTACATGGCCGAGGACCAGCGTTTTGCC
>JAHEEX010000143.1 GCA_024640465.1 Sphingobacteriales bacterium
ATAATGTTGCGGGAAGCGATTGATCGTTGGATTCACCGGTAACAGGTTTTGCAAAATAATTTTTGTTGCCGGACTTTCCGTTTGAATCCGACGGATGATCTTCTTGATGTTATCAGCAATTACGGTTGGAGGAATGTCTTTCCCGATATCATTTATGCCGATCAGCAGGAAGATTTTTGATGGCTTTCGGTTCAGTACTTCATCTAATCTTTTTAAGATGCCAAAACTGATATCGCCACCAATGCCCCTGTTTATTACAGAGGTGTCGCCGGTTAATTTTTTCCAGTCACCCATTTCCGTGATGCTGTTACCCAGGAACACAATTCTTCCAAATACAACTGGTTCTGATCTAAAAATGTCCATTCTTCTTTGTCCGTGGTCGGGGATAAAAGGAATGGTATCGAATAAATTTTGATTTGTGGGGAATGATTGGGCTTTGGAGAAAAACGGGGTAAGATATAGGCAGTTTATCGCTAAGACCGCGCTGATGATTATTTTCTTCATTTAATTGGTTTGTTTGGGTCGCCCTTTACGATATTAAGAGCCATTGAAGTTACTTAAAAACTAGCCTTACAGAGGGTAGCAGCAAACTCTTTTTACCCGAATTTCCCCTTTTGTCGCAGCATTTGGGGTATTGATCTCATTTGCCCTATGGGGGCAGCAGGCAGTTATATCTTTGTGACATCTCAATAGTATATCACAAATAATTAAAAAATAAGTTATGAAAAATTTACTCGTTCCTGCAGCAATCGCAATAGGTGGCCTTTTTGTAGTGAATCATTTAAAAGATGCCGGACAGGTTACAGATTTCCGTCAGGTTGCCAGCAAGCATAATCCAGCCAGGCATCACAGTCATTTTGTACAAAATGAAGTTTCTGCTCCGGCTGTTGAAGTTCAATCCAATACATTGCGGGTTGCTCATTTTGCTCCCATTGCTGAAGTTGTTACTCCTTCTTTTTTAATAGATTTTTCTGATGAGCAATCTCAAATGGCAGATCAGGATATGATCAATCAAATGGAAGAAAATTTAGTGAAAATAAGCTTGCCTGGAACAGAAGTTGCTGACCTGGAAATCAGTAATCAAATGGAAGAGAACCTGATGGAAATAAGCCTGCCTGATACAAAGCATGCAGATGCGGAAATGATGGCCAGTTTTACCGCTCAGTAGCAAAGTGAAAAAGATTTTTTTGAATCACTGACCTTTTAGTTATTGTATTTTGCCTTTAACTTTCGATTTTCGATTTTGCACTTTCCATTTTCTATAAGTTCCACCAGTAATTAAATTTGATCACGAGCGCCCTGTTTCTAACTAATAGCGGATCGGTGTAATAATTGTCAGTATAAACAATGAACAGATCAGAAGCCGGCCTGTACCTCCATTGAAATCTTGTATTCAGGTTTACATTTTTCTGTTGTTCGTTATACTGTAAGAAAGCTGTAAAAAAAAGTGTATTCGTAAACGTAATATCTATCCGGGGCCCGATCAGCCATAAGGTTGTGCGGTTCCAGGGAGCGGGCATCCGGATATCATTATAACTCGTACTAAGGGCAATACTTACAAAAGGCTGAATCCTGTAGCCAAGTTCAGTAGTAATGTTCAGCCTCGTCCCATCTTCATAATAACCTCCATAGCGTGTGGAAAAACCAAAAGTAAATACACTTTGTGGTTTGGATACAAATTCTGTTCCCCAGGCATTCCAGCTGTGTTCTGTTCCCCTGGCCAGAGTGTCTTTGCCTGAGTTTGTTGGATCAAAGGGTTGCAAGAGTTTTACATAATCGTGTGCGACCCAGCTGGTAAAGACGGTTTGGTTTCGGAAACTCATGGTATAAGCCAGGAAGGTTTCATTGTCTGTTTGCTCTGTGAGCTTAGCATCGAAAAAATAAGTTGAACTAAGCCGGATCCCATGGCTCAGTATCGGGCCACTCCCGGGGAAAAATAATCTGTTGACGGCAGGATTGATCTTGAAATAATTATTTCGGGGTACATACCCAACTTCAGCCGTATAGTTTTTACCTACATATTCATGCTGCCAGCCAGCTGTCCATTTCTTATTACTGAACTGAAGGTTTGCTGCATGTACCCAATCATTCCCGGTTTTATCGGGACTGAATGATTTAACCAGGATTGCTTTGCCTGTCCATAAATTATTCATCGATGCGAGGTTGTATTCCAATCCAAGATTCCTGTTGTAAGGGGCATAGGTATATTTTGCCGTGTCATTACCATTATCATAATCAAAAGCCTGCTTATTAATAAAAATGAGACCGATATTGGACCTGGCAAAGACCCTTCTTTGCAGTGCCAGTACAGTATAATTTTGAGCTGGTAGTTCAACAGAATCTACTTTACCGGTGACCATATCCATTGCGCCAAGGCGCCAGTCCTTATTTATTTTTCCGCTGATTCTGGCACCTGCAATGATCGGTGCATTCAAGCCTATTCTGCGGGAAAAGAAAGGCCTGATATTATTATATCCGAAGTTGGAAAACTGATCGCCATTTTCCAGAAAAAACTGCCTTCTTTCCGGGAAAAAAAGTTCGAAGCGGTCGAGATTTGTAACCTGCCTGTCAACCTCCACCTGAGAAAAGTCGGGGTTTACGGTGAGGTCCAGGTTGAGTGAAGAGGTCACCCCAATCTTAGCATCAAATCCGGCCTGTTTTTTAATATTTGCAGGGGCATCATTATCGTAATCTTTTTGAACACCCCCGAGCACATATGGAATAATCGAAATATTTGACCCCGCCTGTGGTGGCTCGGCATCCCATTTCAATATGCCGGAATAAGCGAGCGATGCGCTGGGAAACTGCCTGGGGACCGGCGCCCAGCTGGATTTTTCAGCTACCCGGATATCGAGGCGGCTAAAATTAATTCCCCACTGGGTAATCCCTTTTTTATACCGTATGGTTTTAAAGGGAATGGCAGCCTCAAAAATCCATGCCTCAGCAGTATTGGTTACCACGGAGGTCCATTTATTATCCCAGTTTAAGTCAACCTTGCCACCATCAAACATAGTGCCGTCCCATTGTGCGCCCGCGGCATTTGAACCAAAGGAAAAACCGTTGGTCTGGTCATCAAAGGGATCAATGAATACGAGGAAATTATCATTCTTTCCAAAGATAAAATCCCGCCGGAGGGATTCAACCATATATGGCCCGGTGAGTTTTTTATAACAGATCGCCAGCAGGTATATGTTCTTATCATCATAACACATGCGCACACTCGTGGATACAGTAGCCTTACTGGTATCCATTGGCGTTATCATAAAAAAATTTGCTGCTTCATCTGTTTCCTTCCAGGCATTATCATCTGGTTTGCCATCCACCGAAATGGGGGATGATGCTTTTTTCATTTGAAGGACAAACCCTTCGTTTTTTTTCTGGGCAAAAAGAGAGGAATGAAAAAAGCAGAGGCAGGAAATCAGGAGAATTTTATTCACTTGTGGTATAAAGAATTAAAGTCATAAAATTAGGTAAGATTACCTGATTTTATGACTTTATCATTTTAAGAGGCTTCGTTTCTTAGCAGTAAATGCATATGCACATCTTCAATATTAACCGCAAAGGAACAAAGAAGTCGGGGGGCAACCCGACTTCTATCTTACTGTAGTCCCTGCATACCTCCCTGCATCCCTTCTGCCTGTCCTTTCATGTTCTGCCTTTTGAAAAGCGACATGTCTATTTTACCAAACCTGTAACTGAAATTTAATTTTACCATTTGCGGATTCATGATCCTGCTGTAATCCTGGACAAAATAAGGGCTGTAAGAATATTGCTTATTGTATCTGGTTTTGAAAATGTCCGTTACTCCCAGTGTTATGGTAGCGGCATTGTTCTTCATGAATGATTTCTTGAAAGCAATATCCACGCCCCAGTATGCTTTAATATATCCCTGGGAAGCAGCCTGTGCCTGGCTCATAGGCGGTCCAAAGCCTCCGCCACCATTATTTACAGGAATATTTGTTTTCGACTGGTAGTCGGCAGTTAATTGTATTGTATAGTTCTGTGGCAGTTTGAAACTATTATTGAGTTTGCCAAACCAACTCCAGAGCGCATCCTGGCTGAGCTCGTTCACATTCTCTGTATTTATTTTAGAATTATAAATATTGACATTGGTTGTCATGTCCCACCATTTAGTTACCGGATTTACGGAAGTAATTTCAAAGCCGGTTACATATCCGGAATTTGCATTGATATATGTATTGATGATATCTGTTTCACCGGTAACTGGATTGGTGCCTTCTGTCAGGTAACGGGTGATCATGTCTTTTGTATACTTAAAATAAGCTGATGCGAGCAGGCTATGGTTTCCTTTGAATGATTTGCTGTATGATACTTCAGCAGAACTGGTGAATTCTGGTTTAAGGTTGGGATTGCCCTGGGTGATATTCAGGCTGTCTGTATAATCAACATAGGGAATAAGTTGGAAAAAATTAGGCCTGTTAACCCGCCTGGTGACACTCATCTGTAATTCCTGTTTATTTTTCAGCTTTTGGCTGAGAAAGATCGATGGGAAAAGACTGATGGGGTATTTATTGCTGAATTCTTCCCCGGTATTAGTAAGTTCACCCATGTAATCAGAACTTTCCGCACGCAGCCCGATCTGGTATCCAAAATTCTTTATGGTGTTTTTGGCTGAGAAATACGCCGCATATACATTATCCTTATTCTTATAATTATTGGTAGCCGAAGGAACAAGCACATAATCAGGCTCACCTACCCCTTTTATATAGGTCATGTTATTGCTCTCAGTTGTCCTGAGTTGTGCGCGTAAGCCGGTTTCAATTTTCAGGTTTCCCTTCAGTGGCTTTACATAATCTGTCTGAATGGTCAGGAAACTATTACGGCCATCGCCAATTACCATCTGTTGCTGTGTTCCGGTAATATTTTCCTTTGTATTATCCAGGTAATTGGTAACATAAAGTGCGTCGTTCTCACTTTTTCCTGAAAAATAATTGATATCGGCAGTCAGTTCTTCTCCCTGTTTCGGAAAGAGGTGTTTCATGCCTGTTTGAAAACCAGTGGCATTGAATGTTCGCGTAGTGTTGGAAATACGCTCACTGTAGGTACTTACGATTCCTGAGTTTAAAATGCTGTCTGTTTGAATCTGTATATTTTCTTCAGGACGGAATTGACCATGCACTTTTATTCCGGATACCGATAAGGTGGTTTTATTGGTAATAAAATAATCCATCCCAAGCCGGCCAAACATGAAACCACCCTTTGTCTTATTTTCATTTACCTGGTTAACTGCAGTTACAGGTACATCGCCAAAATTCAGCCTGTTTGTATAACCGGTACTGTTGTTTCTCATCTGGTTGCCCATTACAGAAGCAGTAACATTGATCTTATCCTGTCTGAAACTAAAACTTCCTCCTCCATTCACACCGCCCAGGCGGTCAACGCCAGCCATTACATTTCCATTATAACCTGATTTTTTATTTTTCTTCAGTACAATATTCAGTATGCCGGCATTGCCACCAGATGCATCAAATTTGGCTGAAGGATTGGTGATCACTTCCACGCTTTCTATGGCATCTGCCGGTATTTGGTCGAGCTGAAGTGTTGTAGGCCTGCCATCCACATAAATTTGTGGTGCGGCATTGCGCAGTTTCACATTGCCATCAATATCCACCTGCAGTGAAGGCACATTTCGCATCACGTCCAGTGCGGTTCCGCCAACAGAAACGAGGTTTTTATCTACATTAAATACTTTTTTATCGATATCCATTTTGACTAAAGGCTTGCTACCGGTAACGACTACCGTCTCGAGCTGTGTGATGTTTTCTTTCATTTTCACCATGCCCAGGTCTTTTTCAAAAGGGTTGCCCATGGCAGAGAAGTCGGGCATTCCTTTAGACATATCCGGTGCACCCTGTGGCATGGCCCCAGAGGGCATTTTTGGTTGAAAACTGATGGGCTGATTGATTGGTGTATATCCCGTTGCGGAGATTTTCAAGGTAAGCGTACCCATTACCGGGAGGTCCTCCAGGTTGAATTCTCCGTTGGCCTTGGTGGTCATTGCTTTCAACAATACATCTTTTTTCTTTTTAGTGGCAGAATCGATTTTCTGCTGCATAAGCATAACAGAAGCGCCATTGATCCCTTTCCCTACACTGTCTATGACCTTTCCAAAAACATGTCCAATCTGAGGTGGAGCAGCATTGCCCTTACCATTGGCCGGGGTGAACTGGGCAAAGGAGACCAGTGTGATGAGAATAGATATAAATAAAGAGGCTATTTTTTTCATGTTTTTTGATTTACAGGAACAAAACTACCCGACAGTATCTTTCTGTTTGCGTAAATGAGACGATATGCCTAAATGTTGAGATGAATCCTCCAATCGATTGTTTACTTAGCGATATAGCGGTTAAGTTTTCCCGTTTTTAGCTAACTTTGCTCCCATGATTTTACCGATAGTGGCATATGGCCATCCCGTACTTCGCCAGGTTGCGGAAGATATAGATGCAGATTACCCACAACTGGATAAGTTGATAGAAGACATGTGGGAAACCATGTATGCTTCCAGCGGGGTGGGTTTGGCCGCACCGCAGATCAACCGATCTGTGCGTTTATTTGTGGTTGACAGTACCCAGATCTTCGATAATCTGGACGAGGATGAAGCAGGCATATACCCCGATGAACCGGGATTCAAAGCCGTTTTCATTAATGCCCATATAGTTGACCTGGATGGGAAACGATGGGCCTATAATGAAGGTTGCCTGAGTATTCCCAAAGTAAGGGAAGATGTATCCAGGGAAGAACGGGTAACCCTGGAATACCTTGACGAATCTTTTCTCAAGCACACCCGCACTTTTCATGGTATTACAGCCAGGGTTATCCTGCATGAATATGATCATATTGAAGGAAAGTTATTTATCGACCATATTTCACTGCTAAAGAAAAAACTCATCAAAAAAAAGCTGGATGATATTTCGAAGGGCAAAGTGAAGGTTGATTATCGCATGATGTTTCCAAAGGTGTAACCGCAAAGAGAGGAAGAAACAAAGGTCGCAAGGATTTTAATTATGAAACGTACTCTTTTTTTCTTCTTATATTATTTTGCACCGCTGGGACTTTTGGCCCAGCAAAAAGATACAGTTGAAACCGAAGGCAGGATAGTAACACTCTCAGAGGTGATGATACGCTCGGGCACCAATGTTCCCGGTTTTATAGAGCGGGTGAAAACTGATACAACTTTCTACAAGGCTTTCAGAAATTTACGCATTCTCCATTATTCTTCCCTGAACGATATCCGTATGATGGATAAAAAGGGTAAACAAAAAGCCAGCCTGTATAGCCGCACCCGGCAAGATGCATGGCAGGGTTGCAGGGTCACACTTAAAGAAGAAGAAAAATACACCGGTGATTTTTATGATAAAAAGGGCAAATACAATTATTATACTGCAGAATTGTATGATGGATTGTTTTTTTCATTTGACACGGTTTGTGGGCAGCATAACCGGGTTAAAGACGCGCAATTAAACATTAAGGGGAAATCTGGCATTGAAAAAAATAAAGAGCAGTTGAAAATGCTTTTCTTTGATCCGGGTTCAGATATCCCTGGTATTCCTTTAATGGGAGATAAGGTACAGATTTTTGATCCGGAGCATGCGAAGCTATATGATTTTGATATTGATATCAGGGAACGGGGAGGGGTGCAGTGTTATGTTTTCTCCGTTAAAACAAAAGCCGACCTGAGCAGTTTTGAAAAGAGTAAGATCGTGATAGATGAGATGGTTACCTGGTTTGATTATAAAAGTTTCGAAGTGCTTGCAAGAAATTATTCCATGAGTTATAATGCGGGTGTATATAATTTTGATGTGTCTATGGAAGTGGAAATGACACACGCCGGGAAATACCTGGTGCCATCGGTAATTCGATACAACGGGAACTGGGGTGTTGCTTTTAAGAAAAAGGAAAGAGGGATTTTTACTGCTACGATTTTTGATGTGGTGGAATAAATTTTTATTCGATTTTCCATCTTGGCCGAATTGGCAATATAGCTGCAGAGTTGGTTTGTCACAAATCATTCTATCAATTTATCCCAATTGATTAAATTATTTTTTGCAACATAAAAAAGAAATAGATTTTCTCCTTAAATTGATAATACTGTAGCATTTTACTTTCATGATGCGGAGATGCCTGTAAATCTTTTGTATGATTTAACTGAGAATTGTCCTCCCCCTAAAGCACAATACTAGAATGCCTACGCGGTTTTCCCCCTCCAGAGGGGGACATAACAGCCCTTCATTGCATAAAAGTTTTGGAGAAGTATTGTCCCCCGCTGGAGGGGGTGAATTTCGAGCTTAACACAAACTCAGGTTTCAGGGGGAGGATGCTTTCTCTCTACCACTCCTGCCATGCGTAGTGATTTTTATTATTAGTTTTTTGCTACAGGACAATAAGGTAAAACACTTTTATAATTGGGCTTTACCTTCTAAATACTAAATCCTAAATTTTTTAATTTAATGTTAAGTCACATCTTGATTAGTCAGATAATATACCGCATAGTCTGCCGTTTCTTCTCTGTTCACTAATTCAAAATCCTTATCCAATAAAAAGTTGTTCTTAGTGAGAAGGCTGATTGAATTTTTATTGTCCGGCTTGGTCAGGGCAATGATGGTTGCCAGGTTCAATTCTGTAAAGCCATAATTGATAGTGGCTGATATAACTTCGTTCATGATTCCTTTTCCATGAAAGTCGGGAAGGAGTTCATAACCTATTTCTGCCGTTCCCTTTTCCGGATTGAAATTAAACAAACATGTTGTGCCGATCAGGGTATTATTGTCTTTCATTGAGATAGCCCAATATAAACTCTCTTTATTTTCGATCCTTTTCTTTATATCGTTGATGAATACGGAGGCATCCTCAATTGATATCTTTTTAGGCCTGTTCAGGAATTGATTCACGATTTCATTGGAACGAAGGACGGCAATTTGATTTGCATCTTCATCTGTAAGTTGCCTGATCTCTAAGCGATCTGTATGAAAAACGGGGAAGTTTGAAAAATTCAGGTAATGCATTTAGATGCTCTTTACAAAGTTTTTTTTATAATGAAATGGCATGTCTATGCCCAATTTGATGGCAGTTTATTTAAGTCTGATATACTTTTCAATATTCATCCTGTTTATTCCTTCGCTTTCTATTTTTTCAATGCCTTTTTGGATAAGTGTGTCATTGTTGATTGTCACTGTAAACGTAAAATCATTTGATTCCCACTCTCTGGCAGTACAATATTCCAGGTGCTCAGTGTACGTGCTGTCTTTAAGTAAATAACTGCCGCCGCCTGATGAATATGCTGCGGTGGCAGAATCTTT
>JAHEEX010000144.1 GCA_024640465.1 Sphingobacteriales bacterium
ATACGTTGTGGCGCATGTTTGAATGCCTGCCCGGTTTATAAAAATATTGGCGGACATAGTTATGGCACTACGTATAGCGGGCCAATTGGCAGTGTTATTACCCCGCATTTGAAAGATATGTATGAATGGAAACATCTTAGTTATGCCTCTTCACTGTGTGGGAATTGTACAGAAGTATGTGCTGTTAAAATCAACCTGCATGAATTATTGCTGGACAACCGGCATGAGGCTGTTTCTTCCGGATCTGCCGGATTTGCAGAGCGCATGGCATGGAAAATATGGAAACAGGCTTCACTAAGCAGGTCGATTATGAATACCGGAAATGGAAAGTTGAAAAGCCGGATTGTTGGAAAGTTGTTTACGGTCTGGAGTAAACATAGGGCCCCGCTAAATTTTTCGGCAAAAACATTTAATCAGCAATGGAAAGAGAAAAATGCCCTTCCAAAAAATTGACAGTGATGTATAGCCAAAAGGATTTTGAAGCGAATGAATCATTTACCGGCATTTCACTAAATATTCATCAGTTTTTCCTTTTATATCAAGCATGCTGACAGTCTATTCCGACAGGGATACTCCCCGGTGGAAGTATATTTCAACCGTTTTGTTGCAGGAGATTTGTGGTATTCCCGTTACATTTACTACAAGCAAGGAAATGTATCTGGCATCCGGGCCGAACAGGATTAATTACTCACAGAAACGTATAGGTGACGATGAGCTTTTCATTAGATCCGTTGATCTGTTGTTTGAAAACAACATTTACGACCAGCAAATTTCCATCTCAAGAATACAGGATACACCCGTCTTTTTTGTAACATCCGATAGCGACTTTCCTTTTGATATTTTTGCTGCTTCTTTTTATCTGGTCTCACGATATGAAGAGTATCTTCCACACCGGATGGACAACTATGGTCGCTTCGACTACACACAAAGTCTTGCATTCAGGAATGAATTCCTCCATAAGCCACTTGTTAATATCTGGCTTAACGATTTCAGGAAATTATTAGTACTGAAATTTCCTTCACTCGTGATACCTGTTCCGGTTTTTCGATTCTTGCCATCATATGATATTGATATTGCATATGCGTATCTTGGCAGGGATCCTCGCAGAACTATTATGGGTGCTGCAAGGTCATTCCTGCAGGGCAGGCCTGGTGATGTCATAGAGCGTTTCAGGGTTATCAATGGGAGGAAAAAAGATCCCTACGATGTGTATGAATGGCTCGATGCGCTTCATCTAAAGTACCGGCTCAGGCCGTTTTATTTCTTTCTGGTTGCTGAAAAACAGGAAGGGTATGATAAAAATATTGATCCCCTGAATGAGAAGCTAAAAGAATTGATAAAGTACCATGCAGTGGGTTATCCTATAGGCATGCACCCTTCATGGCAGAGTGGTGATGACCCAGGCCTGCTCATTTCTGAAAAGCAAAACCTCGAATCTATATCAGGGAAAAGGATCATTTGCAGCCGACAGCACTATATTCGGTTATCGATGCCTGGTACTTACCGGCTACTGATTGAAAACGGCATCGAATCTGATTTTTCCATGGGTTATGGTAGCATCAATGGTTTCAGGGCTTCTGTTTCCTCTCCATACAGTTGGTATGATCTTGAACATGAGGAGGCCACTTCCCTTCGGGTCTATCCATTTTGCTTCATGGATGCCAATGCTTTTTTTGAGCAAAAATATACACCCGGACAGGCGTTTGAGGAGATAAAATATTTTCATGATGTGATTAAGAAAGTTAATGGAACGATGATAACCATCTGGCATAATACATTTTTCAGTGATGAACCCATGTATAAAGGCTGGAAAGAAGTGTATGAGATATTTTTAAACGATGTGGTTTATTGGGACCTGTAGAAAATTGAAAGTGGAAAATCGAAAGTGGAAAGTAAAAGACAAATACATTTACTGCCAGGTTGCAAAGAACTCAAAGAATTACACATTTGATTTTTTAAAACCTGTATTTACCAGGTACACGCCAATCAGGGTAACCAGCGTCCCACCGGCTATCAGCAGATTTAGTTTCTCATGATTAAGCAATGCTCCAACAATAACCGCAACAATTGGATTAATATACGCATAAACAGAAGCCTGTGCAGCTGGTAATCTTTTTAATGCATAGATGAACGCGGCAAATGTGATAATAGATCCAATCACTACAAGATAAGTGATGGAGTACCAGGCAGGCATGGGGATATCTGAAAGGGGGATGTGTTGTCCAGTGATATATGATACGGCTGTAAGAATCACACCACTGAGAAACATTTGCCAGCCAATACTATAATATGGGTTTAGGTCCTTAGCATGTTTTACAGTGAGCAGAGTGCCCAGTGCCCAGGTCATAGTGGCAATAACTCCCAATAGGATGCCAAACGAGAAGTTTGAATTAAACAACGCATCGAGATAATCATAAAAAATGATCAGGATCCCTCCAAAGCCAAGTATGAGTCCTATTACCGTGGTGATGTTGAGCCTGGTATCTTTAAAAAGCATAAGGCTGAACAATGCGATCCATATGGGGGCGATTGCACCTATGACAGCACCGAGTCCGCTGGGAATATATTGCACCGACCATGTACTGAATCCATTGCTCACAACAAACATGATCACACTCATCCAGGTAAACCGGAAAAGTTGGCTCCAGCTTGGCCATTTATATCCCTTGATGATGAAAAAGATGATATAGATACCCCCGCCAAGCAGTTGCCTGATTCCCGCCAATTGGAGCGCAGGCATATGTTCTACACCCTTTTTTGAAGCCAGCCAGGTTGTTCCCCAAAAAAAACTAACCAGTCCAACCGCAAAAAGTGCCCTCGTTTTTTCAGAATGACGCCTGGGGTTAAGTGGCTGAAAAGAAGACTTGGCTGTATCCAGCAGGTCATCAAAAAAACTTTTCACCTGAATCTTTCTCATATCAGCCCTGATTTAAAAACACTAATGTCGGAAATGCCTCCTGCCGGTCATAACCATAGCCAGCCCCTGTTCTTTGCAATAAGCAATAGAATCTTTGTCTCGAATACTTCCACCAGGCTGAATAAAGGCCTGGATGCCGGCAGCATGACCCATCCTGACACAGTCGTCAAAAGGGAAAAACGCATCACTGGCCATAACTGCACCCGTTGTATCCGCACCAAACTGTTTCGCTTTTTCAAGGGCCTGTCTTAATGCATCAATCCTGGAGGTTTGCCCGCATCCTTTTCCAATCAACCTGCGGCCTTTTACCAGTGCGATTGCATTAGATTTCAAATGTTTGCAAACCAGGTTTGCAAAAAGAAGGTCGGCCTTTTCTTCTTCAGTTGTTTGCCTCCCACCGGATTCCTGCCATATTTCGGTATTCCCTTCGTCTATCCCTTGCTGTAAGACCCCGTTCAGCAGCGATTTAAACTGTTTTTTCGGATGTACCTGTTTCTTTTGTGCCAGAAGTATCCTGTTCTTTTTAGCGGAAAGAATCTTCAGGGCTTCTTCAGTGAAAGAAGGTGCAATCAGTACTTCAAAAAATATTTCCTGGATGGCATCGGCCGTTGCAGCATCAATTTCCCTGCTTGATACCAAAACCCCACCGAATGCACTTTCCGGATCGCCGGCAAGGGCAGCTTCCCAGGCTTCCTTAACATTGCTCCTTGAAGCAATGCCACAAACATTGGTATGTTTGATGATGGCAAAAACGGCAGCATCTTTTTCAGGGGCTGTATCCGAAGTAAATTCCCCGATCAGCTGAACTGCTGCGTCTACATCCACCAGATTATTGTAGGATAACTCTTTTCCATTGAGCTGGCTGAATATTTCTTCCAGGTTGCCAAAGAAAACGCCCGACTGATGAGGGTTTTCGCCATATCGCATGATCGTTGGCCGGGTAAATGATTCTACAAAATGATCCTGTCCGCCAGGGTTAAAATACTGTGCAATGGCAACATCATAATGGGCAACAATCGAAAAGGCTTTTGCTGCATAAGCCTTGCGTTGCTCCAGTGAGGTTGTACCGGATTGTTCCTTCAATAACGCGGTAACCCCGGTATAATCGGCGCGGGATGCTACCACAAGCAGGTCGCTGAAATTTTTTGCAGCACCCCTGATCATGGACGGTCCACCGATATCAATTTTTTCTATGATTGATTTTTCATCATTCGTTGTTGCCACTGTTTCCTCAAAAGGATAAAGATCCACGATCACCAGGTCAATTTCCGGAATTTCAAATTGCTTCATTTCATGTATATCCTGTTCAACTGAACGCCTTCCCAGGATGCCCCCAAAAATTTTGGGATGAAGCGTTTTAACCCTTCCGCCAAGTATAGATGGATATGAGGTAATGGCTTCAACCGGAACACAGGGTATGTTCAGTTTTTCTATGAACGACTGTGTCCCTCCGGTTGAATAAATAGTGATATCCAGTTCGTGAAGTAACCTTACCAGAGGTTCAAGTCCATCTTTATAGAAAACGGAAATAAGGGCTGAATGAATTTTTTTTTGCATAAAAAATTTGATTGATCAGGATGAATTACAGGGTTTGGGTTGTTTATGGCAGGGCCATCCTATTAAAAAGCGTGCCAGTAAGCACCCGACTCGTTTACAGAATGGAAGCGCAAATGTAACTGTTCAGCCTCTTTTTTCCATTCCTGAATTTTCCACAATGTATTGGTGCCGTCTGCAACCCAATTCAGGCAATGGGTTTGGTCGAAAAGGGTATCAAAGGAGATATTCATATTATTTGAAATGATAATCAAATCTGACTGGCCCAAACTTTGAGCGTACCTGCCATTAGCTTTTCCATTTAAATAGTGGATCTGTTTTCCTTCCCATCGGATCAGACAGGATTCTTTTACCGGCAAATACTGTACGTGCATTTTTTTCAGCCTGAAAAAAATGCTAACCGGCAAGACCTCCTTTTTCCAGTTGCCTGGTGTTGTAAGATCAGGCTCATTTGTAAAAAGTAATCCTGCTTTCCCTTTGATCAATAATAAAGCCTGCTTTCCCGAAACATTAAGCACCAGCATACCTTTCTGCTTTTCGGTCTTCATATCCTGATAAACTTTTATTCCGCTAAAAATAATTAATCCACCAAGCAGCAGCCAGATACCTGTCCTGAGCCTTAGCATAGTCAAAATACTAAAGCCAGTAATACATATATATAGTCCAACTGCCTGTATGGGCGATACATAAATATCACGTATAGCCGAAAAAGAAACTTTATCCATTTGAAGAACATAGGTATTGAGCAATTGTATCGCTTTTTCCAATGTAATGCCCAGTGCACTGGCAACGGTAGTAAATGAATTAAACAGGCATAAAACTATTTCACCTAACAAAATCCATCCGGATAATGGAACCGCAACCATATTTGTAAAGAGGAATAAAAGGGGGAATTGTTTAAAGTAATATAACACAAGAGGCATAGTGAGAACTTGTGCGGAAAGTGTAACAGCAATTAATTCCCAGCATTTAATGGCTATGGGGTTTTTGAAGTATATCAACTTTCTGATCTTGTCATAATAAATCATGATACTGGCAACAGCAGCAAAACTTAACTGAAACCCTGTATCCATGATCCAGTTTGGCTGGCAGGCGAGTAAGATAAAAGCAGCGGCAGCCAGTGAATTGATCGGTAAGCCCCTTTTTCCGGTCAGTCTGCCGATTCCCAGTAAAGTAAACATGAAAGCGCTTCGTATAACAGAGGCTGATCCTCCGGTCATCAGGCTGAAGACCCAAAGTAAAGGGATAATCAGGAGGAATTGAAGCCATTTGTTTTGTTGGGAATATTTCAAAAAAGATGTAATACGCATTAAGACTACAAACAAAAGCCCAAGGTGTAAACCGGAAATGGCAATTACATGGATCACACCAGTATTGGCATAGGCGCTTACCAGTTCTTGGTCAAGGTCGTTTCTATATCCTATCAGTAATGCCTCTGCAAGACCGGCAGATTTTTGCTCCGGAATATTTTTTTGGATAACCCGGATGATCTTATCCCTCATCTGGAATAGAAACCTGTGAAACCAGTTTCCTTTTTTCCCTGGAAGTAGTATATAGTCTCCTTCCTGGAGAAATACCTGGTAGTATATTCCCTGGCGCTCATAATAACCTGCAAAATCAAATTGCCCGGGATTTCCTTTTGTGCGGATTGGCAATATCCTGCTTCGGAGCATCAATCTTGCCCCATAAGGTAAGCCTGCGTTGATATCATTTTTGGGAAAATAAATTATAGCCATTCCCCTTTTACCTTTTTTTTGACCAGGTAAAATTTCAAAAACGGATGCTGTTGCTCTGTATCGTCCACTTTTATTCATTGCTGATTCTTCTAAAACAGCCAATGAATATTTTTGCGTGGAAATTGACTTTGTCCATCCGGTATCTTTCATTTTTTGTGCATGCTTATTGAAACCTATGCATCCTCCTGCCAAAAAAATCAACAGGATAATGGCGATTCCCCTTAAAAATCCCCATTTCCAGGCTTTCCAGGCCGGAAGCCGGTTAACTATCCATATAATTATCAATGATGGAGGGGAAAGTATCAGTAAAATTTGCATTAAATCAGGACAGAATAACCCCACTATTATCCCTGGTATAAAAGGCAGAAGTATCCTTAAAAAAGGTAACTCTTTCCATAAAAGATTGGCTGATTTATGCATAGCCAAAACTAGACCGTCAAAACAGGTTCGCCTGAATTCAGGTACTGTATAAAAACAGCCATCGATCAGAAAAAACACTTTATTAGTGGTAAAAAGATCGAATTGTCTTACCTATGTATATATATACCTTTTTCGCATTTGATAAAAAGGATAGGCAGTCCAAGTTTTACAGTTTATAATATATCAACATGAAAATATTGGCCATTTTTTTTCTGGTGATTTGTACCATGGTACAGTGTAAGTCTACAAAAGTTTATATTGTTCGTCATGCGGAGAAGAGTAAAAATCCCCCACAGGATCCGGATCTTACTGCAGATGGAAGGGCGCGTGCAGAAAATCTTGCAATGGAATTAAAGAATAAGGGAATAACCGAGGTCTACTCTACAGATACCCGGAGGACAAGACAAACTGCAGAGCCTTTTTGTATGCAATCAGGTGTACCGGTTAAATTCTATAACAATGATACCCTGTTAAAATTCCTGTATCATGTGCTGGATGCTGAAAAGAATACGTTGATTGTTGGTCATAGCAATACAACTATTCAAATGCTTAAAGAACTTGGCCTCCATCCGACGATCAAAACAATCCCGGACAATGATTACGATAACCTTTTCATTATTACCCTTAAATCAAAAGAAGGCCCCGGTGGGTATAATTTAAAGCTCAGGGAGAAGACTTATGGTAAAAAATCTCCTCCTGCTTCTGATACCAGTATGAAAGCTATGGTCAAATAAAAGACTGTTTATACTTTCGGTATCTTTTTTCTATCTTTGTTCAACATTTAAAATTAATATTACTAACATCGAACCAAAAAATGGGGCGACTGTTATAATACGCTAAAACCTATAGTATGAAAAAGTTTTCTCTGATTCGACTTTCTATAATTGCATTTGCATTGTTATCAATTATTGCCGTTTCCTGCAATGAAGATAATAACGATGGATTACCTCCGGCACAATCCATTACTGATATTGTTGTAGGAGATCCCAACTTTTCTATTCTTGAGTCTGCAGTGGTAAAAGCCGGTCTTGCTGATGCATTAGCCACCACTAACCCTCTTACTGTATTCGCACCTGATAATGCTGCCTTTGCAGCATCCGGAATAACCGATGCAACTATTGCTGCACTGCCTGTATCATCTGTTGACAGTATCCTTAAATACCATGTTCTTGCCGCATTTGTAACCTCAACTTCTGTACCGGTATCTGATGCGATCACACCTTTATTGGGCACTAAACTTTTTGCATCAAACAATGTAAATGGCATTTTCATGAATGGTATCAAAATAAAGCAGGCTGATATTGCTGCTTCAAACGGAGTGATACATGTAATTGAGAAAGTATTAATTCCACCAACTAAAACTATTGCGCAGATAGCAGCTTCTGATACCAGCTTCAGTTTCCTGGTTGCTGCTGTAACTAAAGTTGGCTTGTTATCTACCCTTCAGGGCCCTGGTAAATTCACCGTTTTTGCACCAACAAATGCTGCCTTTCGTGCGGCCGGCATAACAGATATTAATGCCGTTCCAGTGGCAACATTAGATCTGGTGGTAAGATACCATGTATTAACAACCAATGTATTTGCTTCTGACCTGGTTAATAATACAACGGCAAAAACATTACAAGGTGGAAACATTCGTATTACAACTCCTCCGGCCGGTGTTAAAATTGATGGAAGTGCACAACCGGTTTCAAATATTACGACTGCAAACATTACTGCAACCAATGGAGTTATTCATGTGCTCAACAGGGTAATGTTGCCATAATATATCCGTTCATTTAACATTATAAGGGTAAAATTTTAACCGGGCCGACAAAACAGTCGGCCCGGTTTTTTGTGCGCCACGTTATGTGTCTACACGAACCATCATTGTAAAATTTCATGTTCCGGTTCGTGAGGATACTAACCGGAGCATCCAGGGAATTAATTACACAGCCCCGAATATTCGGAGCTCAAAGGCAAATCATCATGATGTCTACAAGAATGCCGCTCCTCCGGAGCTTAAATGCAGGAATAACATTAAGCTACAAGAATGCCGCTCCTCCGGAGCTCAAATGCAGGATTAACATTATGCTACAAGAATGCCGCTCCTCCGGAGCTCAAATGCAGGAACAACATTATGCTACAAGAATGCCGCTCCTCCGGAGCTCAAATGCAGGAATAACATTATGCTACAAGAATGTCGCTCCTCCGGAGCTCAAATGCAGGAACAACATTATGATACAAGAATGCCGCTCCTCCGGAGCTTAAATGCAGGAATAACATTATGCTACAAGAATGTCGCTCCCCCGGAGCTCAAATGCAGGAACAACATTATGATACAAGAATGCCGCTCCTCCGGAGCTCAAAGACATGAACAACATTATGCTACAAGCATGTCGCTCCTCCGGAGCTCAAGGATAATAGCAACATTTTGATTGCATGCTAGGAAAGAGCATCATTCTTATAAATAGGTTTATCCATTTTGTATAAATGCTCTGGAGTAACACTCTATTTGGAAAGTCATGTTTTTGTATTCAAGCTCCGGAGGAGCGGAATTCTTGTAGAAAGATCAGGTAGATTTTCATTGAGCTCCGGAGGAGCGACATTCTAATTTAATGAAGATTGCAAACAAAAAAAT
>JAHEEX010000145.1 GCA_024640465.1 Sphingobacteriales bacterium
AAAATCTCTTTTATTTCGTCACTAATGCGCTTCGGTCTTTGCGTTTTGGCATCAATCAGGCACCATGTTGTTCTGGCTTTTGCCAGGAGTTTTTCTGCCTGGTTACATATTTCCACGATGCGTATTGATTTAACTCCTTCAGATGCTTCCACCCAGGTTAGGGCATATAAATCATCAGTAAGTTTTGCAGACTGATAGTAATCAATTTCATGACGGATCACAACCCAGGCCAGTTCTGTTCTTTCTGATATTGAAGTGAGGCTGTTCCAATGTGCTTCCGCTGCTTCCTGCACCCAGCGCAGGTAAACCACATTGTTCACATGTCCCAAACTGTCGATATCAGAAGATATTATTTGGAGAGTGTGTCTGAATTTTTTAAGATATGTATCTGTCATGAAAGCTTCATTTTATTCTTTTTTAACAACCATGGGTTTCAATATTCAACGGCTGTTTACAAAAGATTTCATAGCTGAACAGGTATGTTTTAATCAGCGCGGATTGTCAGTTATCCCTATAATGGTCTTTCCTGGGTTTATAGTAGAATATGTACCATAAGCCTAAAATGATAGGAACAAGAGCACCAAAGACTATTGCGGAAATCATATAAACTGTTTTGAGGTTAATACATTCTGTATTCGAATGTACAAAGATTAAAAATTAACCCGGGCAGTTTTAATACTCATATTGTCGCTTACATCGGTCCAGGCAAAAATCAATGATTTCCCATCTCTGGTCATTTGAGGGAAACCGGAAGATCTTTTTGATGATATCCTTGAAATGGTAAATGGGTTTCCTTTTTCGCCATTTTTTGAAACACTCATAGCTTTTAATTCTTCATTCTCAATCCAGCTTATCATGGCAGTGGAATCATCCATCATGTTGATATCGACCCTGCCAGTTGGTTTGGCATCATTTATTTTTACCGGGATATTAAATGATTCGCCACCATCTGCGGAAAAAATTACTTTTACCTCCGGGTTGTTTTTTGGTTCCGCATACCAGGCAATGGCAATTATATTTCCTTTTGCATCCAATTTTGGCCCGTTTACTGGGCAGCCGTTGATAATCCAGTTGTCTTCAAAAATGGGCTTTCCTTCAGTCCATTTTTCATGTTGTAATCTCGCTATGGAAATGTCCCGAACCTCATCTGTTGAGCGATCTCTATAAATAACAACAGGCCCATTATGGGTTTGGATTATTCCAGTCTGACAACAATCACATACCCTGTTATCGAGTTCCCACTCATTTAATTTATTTCCATGATAATCAACATATGCGGCACGGACACTCATCGCCCCGGCATGATCATGAGCATCATGATCACTATTTTCCATCGCGGTATTTCTGCCGTCGAGCCAGGAAATCAGTACACGATTATTTTCAGGCATCATCGATACAAAACCATGTTCCGCTTCTTTGCCGTCATCATGAAGAATTACAGGCCCATTCCAGTTTTTTCCATCTGTGGAATGGTATAAATGAATATCATAAGCATAAGTGCTTTTACCTCTTTTCACCAGTATGCTGGCGAGAAAGCCATCTTTACCATTTGTTACAAACTGGGGGAAGTCTGCCCAGTTTACAAACCAGTTATCACCAGATGCAATCTTAATCGGTTCCGACCATTTGTTATTTTCCAGTTTTGAATATAACAACGTAGAAGTCTTTTCATTTTTTTCGATCCAAGTTAGATATATATTTCCCAGGCTATCTGGGAACAGGTTTGGTTCAGCAGATGGATTATTTCCCGTAAATGGGATTTGGGTAATGACAGGTTCTATTTCTTTTTTATTCTTACTGCATGCGTATAGAAAAAGAAATAGCGATACAATGATGGAAATTCTTTTCAGTGAATATGATTTCATAAACGCCTTTCGAGGATCGTTAATAAAAGAAGTGTTATTTCGGTCAAATTTAAATTTAGTACGAAGATTTCTATACAGACATAGATTTTTTAAAAGCCTGTATAACCTGGTCTGCAGGCTTATTTAGCAAAGTCTCATTCACCATCAGTTTTGATTGGTTTTCTTTATTAAATGGCGGGATTTTAATATTGAAATTTTTGTCAAGTGAATCTTTTAATTTGCTCCCATCTGTTCCTTTTGATAGTGCAATGTTGTAAATATTAGTGCCACTTTCGAGCGGAGTTATTTTTATATTAGATTCCTTATTGAGTTCAGTAAATATTTCATTTGCCCTTTTAATGCTGTTTTGTAACCTTTCTTCAAATCCATCCAGGCGATGCAATGCCATGGCTGCATTGGCCCAGTTGCCATACATTGATCCCCCATGGATTTTCATCAGGTGCGGCATTTTATCGATTACCATCTTTTCACCGCACAAGATGGCACCGGCAGTGGCGCCAAGGTATTTGTAAAGGGATATATATATGGTGTCAAAATAGGATGCATATTCTTTAATGGAAATTCCCGACCAGCCTGAAGCCAGAAAAATACGGGCACCATCGAGATGGAGCTTGATATTTTTTGATTTGCAGTAAGCACTGATCTTTTTGATCTCATCCAGGGGCACCATTCTGCCATCTGTTCTTCTGACCGGGTTTTCAATGGAGACCGTACCTATTCCTGATTGAAATACTTCTTCTTCAGGCAGTGATTCAATGGCATTGCGTAATTGGTCTGCCGTAAAATATGTTTCGTTTTTAGCAAGTGGCATCAGCCTGTTTTGGAAAACAGATTGTGCCGCATCAGCTTCATCACGGTAAACATGACTGGTATCCTGAACGAATACTTTAGTATTATTACCGCTTAAAACATCAATAGCCAGTTGGTTTGCCATGGTTCCGCTAGGCATGAAAATGGCTTTTTCTTTGCCCGTTAATTCAGAAAATTTCTTTTCCAGCATCTCAATTGTACCACCTGCACCATATCTGTCCCTGATAATATTTTCATTAAGCTGAATTTTCTGTAATTCAGTTATATAATCAGCTGGTTCAAACATTTCTCCATCGCCAAAGAACCGGATAATGGGTGAACCCGGTGCCTGATTTGGTTGTGCTGCAGATACAGATGGAATCAAAGGACTGATTGCGGGTAAAACTGAAATTGCTGTAGTTCTGAGGAAATTTCTTCTTTTCATAATTGCTTTCACTTATGTGTTATTCCATTTTTATTTTCTGTTAAATCAGGATTATGAATTCTTTCATTTCAGCTTTCGCCATAAATGACATTTGAGTGTAACAGGGTAAGGCATATGAAGAAGGGCAAGATTTATTTAAAATGAGTATCAATTTTACTTTATCCCCTGTTGATATGTTTTACTCAAATCCTCAAGGCTTGTTCTTTTCAGTTTTTCCAGGTCTTTATCTTTTACGGTTCGATAATTATCATAAGTCTTCCCATTCCACCTGAAAACAGGGAATTCAAAACCAGGTCCGCCAATCAGTAAATCAGGATAACCCATATTTGCAGTTGTGAGTATATCTGGTGCAATGCCCGGAAACCCCAGATGTGTCATGTAGTTACCTGTTGCACTTTTTATATATAGTACAACATTGGAGCCTGTATTTCCGGATGTATAAGTATTGCCAAAGATGATGAATATTTCTTCTGTTCCATCTTTATTTAAATCGGTTGGATAAACAAAAGACATAAATGGATAATCCTTACTGTCTTTATCCTGGGCAAAGGGCTCATCTTTTTTTCCGGATAATACGAATCCAGATAAGGAAGCGATCTTGTTCTTTTCCTGTACTGTTAGCTTGGTCTTTACATTGGAAAAAAGTACAGCGGCAATACTGTTAAGTTGAGTTGTTTGGGCGATTAGATTGTTTTGTAAAAGAAAAATGGTTGAAACAAAATAAATAATATGTTTCATGATTGGATAAATTTAATCAAATAAAGTATGGCCGCTAATAAATATACAGCATTTAAAGAAATTTTGATCGGAATTCGATGGAGTTCAAAATTTCTGGCAATTTCGGCAATTGTGATAGTTGGCTTTACGGAATTGATGTGACAGATCAATTGTCCAAACCAAATTCAGATTATGATTAACTGTAGAATATTTTATGCAAAGCATGTACAATTCATATGCTATATGAATAAACAACTTAGTACGGCTTGTTTAGAATTCAGTTTGAATCTTTGTCTTCAATTAAATTGTTGAAAGTAAGTTAAGCTAATTCAAAAAAATAATTGAATTAAATCGAATTATTTTAGCACTTCTACTTTCCCAATAAAGTTTATTGGAGATCTGTCATTCAGGGTTACATTTAAATTTGCAGAACCGTTTTCATATAATTCAAAAGTCATAACCCGAATAGCATTCACATCTTTCAATTTTATGGTTACCTTCCATCCGCCTTTCTTTTTTTCTTCTTTATCGAGACTAAAATCAGTTGATTTAAAGTCGAGAGGGTTTGAATTTGTCATTGCTCCCGCACCTGAGTAGGACCGGCCATAATAAGGGAGATAACTGTTGATGGTATCTTTGGCTTTGCGAAATTCATACCGGGATGTAAGGAATTGTGTGCGCCCACTCTGGGGACTGGCGGATTGTGCCACAAAAATCCATTGATCAGAAAGAATGGCCTGTTTAATATCATCCTGGCAAACAGCTTTTGAAACCGGTAATGCGGCAACAAATAAAATTGTAATCACCACATTAAGCTTTGAAAATTTCATATGGTGTATTTTTTAATTTATTATGCTTGAAGTTAAAAATTACTGGTTAAACAATAAATGATATGCATACATATTTTTTGCATTTAATATCATTTGATTAAAAGTTGAGCAGGAATTCTTTCAGATTAATATAATCAGCATTAACCATTGTAGATTTTTTTACGGCCTGCATCATCGGTTGAACTTCTTCCGGTACAGGTATTTTTTCGCCGGTAATCCTCTCCACACTTTCCGGGAATTTTACCGGATGGGCAGTCTCCAGGAAGAAACCTTTTTTTATGGAATGCTCAGAAAGGTATCTTTCAAGTGCGAGGTATCCCACCGCTCCGTGCGGATCAAGAAGGTAGCCCTTTTCTGTATAAACTTTTGATATCGTTTGCTCTGTTTCATTATCGGTAATGCTAACACTGCTAAACTTTTTAATAAGTTCAGGAAGTGAATGGCCAAAAAGCTCAAGGATACGTATAAAATTGCTTGGGTCGCCAACATCCATAGCATTGGATAAGGTTGCAAGGGCCTTAATGGGTTCATAGGTTCCATTGTTTAAATAACGCGGAACCACATCATTGATATTACAGGCAGCAATAAAATGGTCTACCGGCAATCCGGAATAATAAGCTATTAAGCCGGCGCAAATATTTCCAAAATTACCACTGGGTACAGATATTACCGGTGGATGTTCCTTGTGTAGCCATTGCTTCCAGGCTAAGAGGTAATATAATTGTTGTGGCAGCCAGCGAGCCACATTAATTGAATTGGCGGACGTAAGGAATAATTTATCTGTCAATTCTTTATCAGTAAACGCCGTTTTCACCATTCGCTGACAATCGTCAAAATTACCCATCACTTCCAGTGCGTGAATATTTTCGCCTAAGGTGGTTAGCTGCTTTTCCTGTACAGGGCTTACTTTTCCGGAAGGATAGAGGATGACCACATCCACGCCAGGTACCTGGTAAAATCCATTCGCCACAGCCCCGCCGGTATCTCCGCTGGTAGCTACCAAAACAACCACCCTTTCTTTATTATCACGGGCAAAATATCCAAGGCAGCGACTCATAAATCTTGCACCTACATCTTTGAATGCCAGGGTTGGGCCATGAAATAATTCAAGCGAGTAAATGTCTTCGGCCACCTTAACCAGTGGTATCTCAAATGATAATGTCTCTGTAACAATTTTTCTTAAGACGGATTCCGGTATGGTATCTCCAGTATATGGAGACATTACCTGGAAAGCCATTTCTTCTATAGGAAGAGAAGGAATAGTGTCAATAAAAGACTTACTCCAATGGGGTATCTCTTTTGGGAAATAAAGTCCTTTATCCGGTGCCTGGCCGAGAAGGGTGGCTGTTTTGAAATCTACTTCCGGTGAATTATGTTGTAAACTATAATATTTCATATAAATACACTAACCGCAATGACGCGAGGTTTAAGAAATGATTGATACACCATGATTATTTACAGTAGTCACATAGGTTTTGTAATCTATCCCAAGGTTTTCATACACATCTTTCATAATGGTTTCAACTACATAAGCGGTTTCTTTATTTTCATTTAACATAAATATGGATGGACCGCTGCCGGATATTCCGCCACCCAATGCACCGGCCTCAGTGCAGCGTTGTTTTACTTCAGCAAAGCCGGGAATGAGTATGCTTCTTACCGGTTCTATGATTACGTCTTCCAGCGACCTGCCTATTAAAGCGTAATCCGCTTTCATAAAACCGGCCACAAGTCCGGCGATATTGCCCCATTGTTTGATGGCACTTTTGAGTTGTACTTCTTTACGCAATATCTGCCTGGCATCTGAAGTTTTTACTTCAATCTGGGGATGTACCACGGTGACGTATAGCTGTGGAGCATTAAGTTGTACAATATCCAGTGGAAGTATCGAACGTATGAGTGTTACACCGCCAAATATGCAGGGGGCGATATTGTCGGCATGCTTTACACCGCTGGCCACTTTCTCGCCATTCATGGCAAATCTGACCAGGTCTGTTTTTGAAAACCGGTTATCTAATAAAATATTCGCAGCTACAACTGCCCCTGCCGAACTCGCTGCACTGGAGCCCAGTCCACTTCCCGGTTTAATACATTTGGTAATGGTGAGATCAAATCCCACAGGATCTGATAATTCTTCCATTAGCGCCAGCAGAGCAGCTCCGGCTACATTTTTTTCCGGAGCTACCGGTAAGGAATAACCGTCTGTATGGCTGATGCGCAATCCGGGTACATCGCTGAATGCCAGTTCCATGATATCCTGTGGCTCATTTAGTGCAAGGCCCAATACATCAAAGCCACAAACAAGGTTGGCAATGGTGGCTGGTGCAGCAATTTTTATTTTGTTCATCGTCTTTAAATTTAACCGCAAAGAAGCAAAGGTTATTTAGTTCAGGGTTGCCCTTATAATATCTGCAAAGACGCCACTTGCAGTTACTTCCGCCCCGGCGCCTGCTCCTTTTACTACCAATGGCTGATCAGGATAGCGGTTTGTATAAAACAAAACGATATTGTCTTTACCATAGAGGTGATATAGATTGTGCTGTGGAGAAATATGCTGTAATCCAACTTCAGCTTTTCCCAGGTTATAGGTTGCCACAAATTTAAGTTTGCAGCCCTTAATCGCTGCCGCATCGTAGATTTCCCTGAAATGCGCTTCATTTTTTGCCATCTCTTTATAGAAATCATCCACTGATCCCTCCATACAGGAAGCAGGGAGGAATGCATTACAGGTGATATCTTCCATCTCCATTTTTTCTCCGGTCTCCCTTGCCAGGATCATGATCTTTCTCATCACATCTTTACCGCTAAGGTCGAGACGCGGATCTGGTTCTGTGTATCCTTCGTCCTGAGCCTGCTTAACAACGTCTGCAAATGGCCGGCTACCGTCATAATTATTGAATACAAAATTCAATGTTCCACTGAGAACGGCTTCAAGCCTGTTGACTTTATCACCGCTTCCGAGGAGGTCGTTTAATGTGCCTATGACCGGTAAACCCGCACCCACATTGGTTTCGAAAAGGAACCGGCAATTGTATTCCCGTGCAAGGTCTTTCAGTTTTCTGTAATTTGAATACGGCGAGGAGGCAGCAATTTTATTACATGCAACGATTGATAAAGATTTCCGTAATAATTTTTCATAAACTGCAGGAACTTTTTCGCTTGCCGTTATATCTACAAATACGGTATTCCGCAGGTTCCTTTCAATGATGGCATCTGTAAACAGTTCGAGGTTGGCAGGTTTTGCGGCTTCCAATAAATCCGACCAGTTACCGAGATCAATGCCTTCTTCACTGATCAGCATTTTTCGGCTGTTTGCCAATCCAATAACCCTGATTTGCAGGCGGAGGTGTTCGGCCAGGTATTGCTGTTGTTGTTTTAACTGTGCCAGTAATTTCCCACCTACATTTCCCGTTCCCGTTATGAACAGGTTGACTTGTTTGTAAGTGGTTTCAAAAAATTCTTCATGTAAAACGTTAAGTGCTTTTCTTACATCAGCAGTAGAGATCACTGCAGAAATATTTCTTTCAGAGGAGCCTTGTGCAATGGCGCGTACATTCACCCCGTTCCTGCCCAAAGCGCCAAACATTTTTCCACTGATACCCGGATGGCTCTTCATATGCTCGCCAACAAGAGCCAGTATCGACAGATCTTTTTCAAGCTCAAGGGGTTCAACTTTATGTAAAGCAATTTCAACAGAGAAAGCTTCATCCACAACAGTCTTTGCCAATTCGCTTTTAGCAGAATCAATACCTACACAAATGCTATGCTCAGAAGAACCCTGTGTTATTAGGATTACATTGATCTGTGCCTGGGCCAGGGCTTCAAATAATCTTTTTGAGAATCCAGGAACGCCTACCATACCACTGCCTTCAAGGCTGATCAGTGCAATATGGTTAATGCTGGAAATACCCCTGATGATATCGCCATTACTCTCCGGGTTATTTTCAATGACGGTTCCCGGATCATCTGGTGAAAAGGTATTTTTTATCCAGACCGGAATATTTTTTGACATTACAGGCTGTATCGTGGGAGGATATATCACTTTTGCACCGAAATGGGAAAGCTCCATGGCCTCCTGGTAGGAAATCGACGGTATGATGCGCACATTACTTACCCATCTTGGATCAGCCGTCATCATACCTGATACATCGGTCCAGATCTCCAGGATCTGGCTTTGTAATGCGGATGCGAAAATGGCGGCGGTATAATCAGAGCCACCTCGCCCCAATGTGGTTGTTGCCCCTTTGGCATTAGCGGAAATGAATCCGGGAATGACCAGGACATCATTATTTTCTGTAGCGAAATAATCGAGGATCAATTTGTCTGTTTCCTGAAAATCTACAATGGCCTGCCCGAAATCACTATTTGTTCGGATAAGTTCACGCGCGTCTTTCCATCCTGATTTATGGCCGTTTGCATTAAACGCCGCTGCAATTATCTGCGAGGATAAAAGTTCACCATAGCTTACAATACGATCGCGGGTACGGGGAGAAATTTCACTTAGGAGAAATACTCCGTTGCAAATATCTTCCAGATCGTTACAATGTTTCTTAACAAGGCTCAAGGTAGCGCTCTGCTGCTGAA
>JAHEEX010000146.1 GCA_024640465.1 Sphingobacteriales bacterium
CTGAGAAATTCGTTATGATTGATCTTAACGATGAATGGAATTTTATGGGCATATTTCCGGCTCATCAGCCCCAATACCCCGTAGGTAGAGGCAACACCATTACAGCCACCTTCCATGGCCAGTTTAATGATATTTTCCGGGTCAAAATATATGGGATTAGGGGCAAAGGCCGAACCGGCACTATGTTCTATTCCCTGGTCTACCGGAAAAATAGAACAATAGCCTGTATTGGACAATCTTCCATGGCCCAGCAATGATTGTATGTTTCTGAGTACGGTATTATTTCTGTTGCTGTTGATCCAGATTTTGTCTACATGATCGGGGGAGGGTAGGTGAAGGCTTGACTTTTCAATGGTCTTGCATTGATGGTTCAAAAGGTATTCTGCTTTGTCACCAAGGAGTTCAAGGATTTTCTTGTTCGCCATAATGGTTGGGTTTTAGCAAATATAAGGGTTAAATGCAATGAGAAAGTCCAGGGACAATGACTACCACTGTGTCAATATTTCACAAAAATAAGTGGCTGATTGCAGTAACCTGCTCCCATACCAACTGAACATTTCTCCGTTTACCAGGATGATTTTTGTATCAGGAAATTTGTGCGACAATTCGTTAATGTGCTTTTCTTTAAAGGGATATGGTTCTGAGGAGAGTAAAATGATTTGGGGTGATCTTGCTTTCACATCTTCCAGGCTTATTAAAGGGTAGCGTTTCTCCTTTCCAAATACATTTTCCAAACAACAGTGTCGCATCATATCATGGATGAATGTATCACCGCCAATCGTCATATACGGATCTTTCCAAATGAGGTATGCTGCAGACGAGAGTTTACGGTTAACCGGCAATGCGTTAAATGAATCAATAATTTTTTCCGCCAGTTGATAGCCCTGATCTGCTTTGTTGGTGATCCTGCCGATTTCCCGGATCATGGCCAATGCCTCTTCCAGGTTGGAGATATCACTTGTCCAAACCGGGCAAAATTTCCTGATGGCCTCAATCTGCTCTTGTGTATTTTCTTCTTTATTGGCGATAACAAGGTCTGGATGCAATGATTTTATTTCAGTTACATAAAGATCTTTTGTGCCTCCGATTCTTTTTTTTGAATGATACCAACTCCTGGGATGGATACAGAACCTGGTTATCCCAATGGTTTCTTCATCCATGCCCAGGTAATGTAATAGTTCAGTCTGTGAAGGTACCGCCGATATGATCCTTTTTGGATAAGAATCAAAATGCATTGTACAACTAACCTGATCAATTGTTTTTATCATGAATAACGATTCCTTCGAAAATAAAAAAAAGTCCCGGTGTTTCCACCGGGACAATCATTTTGTCAGAAGCCAATCTTTCTGGTTTTTCGAAATAGGACTTGAAAATCGGCAGGTTTCCCTGCTTTCGGATGGTTTGGTTTTTCAGGATAGTTTTGTCATCAGGATTTGGATTCGATGGCTCTTGGACAATTGGATAATAGTTTGGTTTTTTCTTTGGATACCGGATCAATCAAAAACGTTTAGGTTGTCAGATGGTTCTTTTTAATAGGTTTGGATTTCGGATGGTTTCAGGACAAATGGATTTGTTTTGGTTTTTTCTTTGGATAACAGATCAATCAAAAACGTTTAGGTTGTCAGATGGTTCTTTTAATAGGTTTGGATTTCAAACGGTTTCGGATAATTGGATATTAACTGGTTTTGCTTTGGATACCGGATCAAAATAACGTGTGAGGTTGTCAGACGGTACTTTTTACAGGTTTGGATTTTGGACGGTTTCAAGGACTACTGGACGTTGGTATTCTTCAGGATAACGGATTTGGATACCTGTTAGGGGAGGTAAGGCCCTGGTTCTTCCGGTTAGATATTGGATTTGGATCTTGGACTTAAAACGGTTTCAAAAGGAATTGGAAAAAAAGGAAGTTGACTGATATTGGATTTTAAGACACCGTTTCAAAGGAATTGGATATTACTTTTTTTCGGATGGTTTCTGGATATTGAATGGTCAAGGTGTAACTCTTCCTATTCAATCAACTTCTGACACAAAGATAGGGTGGTGGCTATCCCTGCACAAGAGCGAATTCACCCTTTTTTAACGTTACATTAATTACCGGTGTAATCGCAGAACTACATTTTTTATACACGTAAGCTTGCGTATAAAATTATCGTAAAACTACGCATATCAGATGGCGGTAGCTATAAAAAAAACATGCTGCATTTCATTGAAATGCAGCATGGGTAAGCATTATAGACGATAGTTCGGTTATTTCGCCAGCGCCTGGATGATGTCGTATTTTGTTACAATATGGTAATTCCCGGTTTCGTCCTTACTGAGTACCGCGCCGTTGCCTTTATGGATCATTGTACTTAAACGCTCTACTGGTGTATTGAAATCAACCATTGGATAGGCGTTTTCCATTACCGATTCCACTTTTGCATTCCGTATGTCCGGATTGGAGAATACTTTTTGAAAAAGACCTGCTTCACTGATAGCACCAATGGGCTCCTGTTGATCCATTACAGGGATATGTTCAATATCATATTTCTTCATCAGTTCTACTGCCTGCGCAACCGTATGTTCCTTGTGAACAGATACCAGTTTTTGTTTTGGTCCTCTTCCATTGATGATATCTTTAAAAGTTTTTACTTCCATAAACCCTCGCTCCATCATCCACTGATCATTATATATTTTACCTACATATCGTGAACCGTGATCATGAAATACACAAACCACCATATCATCTTTTTTCAAACGGTCTTTTAATTGCATTAACCCCTGCAGGCAACTACCGGCACTGTATCCGCAGAAAAGCCCTTCTTCCTTTGCAATGCGGCGCGCCATTATGGCACCATCTTTATCCGTGACCTGTTCAAAATGATCGATCACTGACATATCATAATTTTCCGGCACAAAATCTTCTCCAAATCCTTCAGATATATATGGATGAACTTCACTCATATCAATCTCACCGGTTCTAAAATATTTTGTGAGCAATGAACCATACACATCTATAGCCCAAACCTGAATATTGGGATTCATTTCTTTCAGGTATTGCGCAGTGCCTGTTACAGTTCCACCAGTGCCTGCTGTACATACAAAATGGGTGATCTTTCCTTCTGTTTGTCGCCATAACTCCGGACCGGTTGATTCATAATGCGCCAGCCTGTTGGCCAGGTTATCATACTGGTTTGCATGAAATGAATTGGGGATTTCTTTGGCCAGCCTGCGTGCAACCGAATAATAACTCATGGGATCATCAGGCTCCACATTAGTTGGACATACGATAACTTCTGCACCTACAGCTTTAAGTATGTCCATTTTTTCTTTCGACTGCTTATCGGTAGTGGTGAAAATACATTTGTATCCTTTTACGATGGCGGCTAGTGCCAGTCCCATGCCGGTATTACCAGAAGTACATTCAATGATGGTGCCACCGGGTTTAAGTTTGCCCTCTTTTTCGGCAACTTCAATCATCTTCACTGCCATACGGTCTTTGATGGAATTACCCGGGTTGAAGTAATCTACTTTGGCAAGTACCTGGCAGGGCAAATCGCGGGTAATTTTATTTAACCTGATCAATGGGGTGTTGCCGATAGTTTCTAATATATTATTCTTTATGTCCATCAGATTTATTTGATGGCGTAAAGTTAGGATATGCAGGGCAGTTTTACATTATTTCACCTCAAAGCAACAAAGTGGCAGGGAATAAAGACTTTACGCACTTTTCGCTTTTAATTTGTCTTTCTTATTCTGTAAAAATTTATCTACCAGGAAAAGCCCCAGAACGGTATCAATAATCAGGAAAATATTGAGTGTGGTGGAATTGCCCAAAAACGACCAATCAGTATTCATTTTTGGAAGACTGGATGGTATTGTGATGGATCCTTGCTGAGAATAATCTATCTGAGTGAAAAGATAAGCCAGTATTCCTCCAATAAGGATCAGGAAGAAACCCCCAATACTGTATATAATTTTATTATTGACATAAGATTTTGTAGAAGGTGCAATGGTATGTTTTGCAATTTCTTCCATTACATTTTTTGAAAAGCGCATGGAAGGTTCTTCCAGGTTGGTTTCCCGGAATAAAGCATTCATATCCATCATGGCTGCATATGCTTTTTGCCATGCAGGGTTTGTTTCCAGTAAATGGGTGATCCTTGCTTTCTCGGCAGGGGAGGATGATCCATCGATGAAATCCCACAAGCTTTCTTCCATATTTTTCTGATTTTCCATATATGCCCCGATGGGTATTATTTGGTCATTAATTCCTGATTAAACTGTTTGAAGGTTTGATACTTCTTCTGAAAAAAACTTTTCCATTTTCTCCTTCAATTTTTGCCTTGCCCTGAATAAACGCACTTTCACCGTGTTTGTTTCCAGTCCCATGATGGCGGCTATTTCATCAAGCGACTGATCGCCCCTATAAAAAAGGGTGATGATCTGCGCATCATCCGGCGATAACATTTCAATGGCTCGGTTTACCATATCTTTTCTTGATTTATCTTCTACCTGGTTGGCTTTAAAATCAGATTCCTGGTTTTCCAACTGCGTAAAAGTTGATTCGTCATCAATGGCAACCATCTTTTGTTTCTTCTTTCGTAAGTAAGTTATTCCGGTGTTATGTGCAATGGTATATAGCCAGGTGCTGAATTTTGATCCGCCTTTAAAATCTGCCAAAGAACGATAGGCTTTTACAAATACATCCTGGGCCACTTCTTCTGCATCTTCCCTGGATTGCATTAACCTGAATGCCAGGGTAAATATATATGACTGATAGCGGTCGACCAGCACCTTATAGGCCTGTTGGTCCCCTTTCAAAACCAAAGGGATTAGCTCGTTATCAGGAAGTCCGGTTTGCATTGCTTCTAATATGACTACATATTATAAAGGTAGGTTACACACAGATACATATTATCTTCATATAGTGTCTTTATTGTATTGCCGTTAAGGTATCGGATGCTTATAAAAATATGAATATCAATTAAATATAAAATTTCCTGATTTATTTTGGATATTCCTGTAACCTATCCGATCCAGTTGTAGTCTGATCTTTCGTAACTGATCATTTAAAATTAAAAACAAGTATTATGCAAGGCGGTGAAATATTAATTCCGATTTTGGTTCCTCTAGGCGGTATGGCAATGGTCTTTGGCATTTTTTATCTTCGTAACCGGGAAATCATGGCCATGATAGAAAAAGGCATGAATCCCAAAGAATTTGCCAACAGGCCAGCTCCTTATCGTAACTTAAAAAATGGCTTGCTTTTATTGGGAGCAGGTATTGGCCTGGCATTAGCCTATATTATCACTCAATACATTTTGCATGATGAAGACAATCCGGCATTATGGTTTGCGCTGATTGGCATAGGCGGCGGACTTGGGCTGATAGCTTCCTATAAAGTGGAGAAGCGTGAGCTGTTGGACAGAGACCAGCAATCCTAAAAAGTAAACCGGAATTTTTTCTACAGCATCTTTCAATCTGAAAGATGCTTTTTTTTATTCTTTTTTTACGGCCGTAAATGTGCCTTCGGCCATAGTCCCCAGTTTTACAGTTCCCTTCATATTATTCCCTTCCCAGGTTCCGGTATATTCAATCAGGTTATCGCCTACAGTAAATGAAAATTTCACTTCTTTCCCGTTGATCGTTCCTTTCACCGGTGCTTCCCCCAATTGTCCTTTATATGTTCCTGTAAAACTTTTTTCTGTTTCCTGGTTAAAAACAAATGTGGGGCTGCCATTTCCGGCGCTGGTTTCAACGGAAAAATTCCAGGTGCCGGTGAGTTTTGCCTGAGGGTAAGGTGGCTTAAATGCCATAAAAGAAGAGAATAAGATTGTCATAAAGATGATCTGTACAACAGGATTACTTTTTTTCATGTGGAGTATTTTTGATCAAATTAATACTGATTAAATTTCGGAACTGACATTTGAATCAATCCAATACTTAAATCTACTGAAAAATAATTTCCTTAATTAAGTGAAAACGCAGCCAGGTAAAGACTTCCATTTTTTGATGATGTTGGCAAGTGTAAATTAGCCACATTTATTGGAGAGAATAGGCGGGGGACCAAGTTGCCATTGTTAACATCTTACAGTTTAATGCTGCAAGCTCCTGCATATTCCCAACTCCAAACCTCTTAGTTCGGCAAGTCCGCGTAATCTACCTATCGCACTATATCCTGGATAAGTGGTTTTGTTCAAGTCATCCAGCATTTGATGGCCGTGGTCAGGACGCATAGGAATACTTTTTTTGTTTTCCTGCATTTGCTGAGTCAACGCCATTACCACTGCGTACATATCTACATCGCCATCCAAATGATCAGCTTCAAAAAAGTTGCCATGGTCATCCCGTTTGGTACTCCTGAGGTGAACAAAATGTATTTGTTTTCCAAATCTTTCAATGATGTTAACCAGGTTATTATCCGGCCTCACACCCAATGAACCGGTGCAAAAGCATAATCCATTGGCTGGCGATGGTGCCGCAGCGAGTAAATCCGCCAGATCTGTTTCTGTACTTACAATTCTTGGAAGGCCGAGAAGGGAATAGGGGGGATCGTCTGGGTGAATGGCCATTTGCAATCCGAGTGACTCAGCAACGGGCACTACTTGTTGCAAAAAGAAAGCAAGATGTTCTTTCAGTTTACCGGCATCTATATTTGCATAAGTTTCCAAAGCGGCGAGTACTTCTTCGGCTGTAAATGGAATATCACTTCCCGGTAGCCCAAGTAAACAATTACTGAACAAAATTGCCTGATCTTCACTTGTTAGTGATTCAAGGTAATATTTTGCCTGTTTCAATTCCGTTTCTGTATAATCGAGTGTTGCATTGGGCCTTTTTAATTGATAAACATCGAAGGCAATGAATGCCTTTTTTTCAAAATACAAAGCTTTGCTTTTGTCGGGCATTTCGTATGAAATATTGGTACGTAGCCAATCTAGTACCGGCATGAAATTATAGGTTATCACTTTTAACCCGCATGCTGCAATATTTCGCAAGCTATGTTTATAATTTTCTATATGCTGTAAGTAATTTCCTGTTTGCTTTTTTATGTCTTCACTCACAGGGAGGCTTTCTATTACCGCCCAGGTCATGCCGGTGGCTTCAATCATTGCTTTCCGTTTTTCAATTTCAGCAATTGTCCAAACTTCGCCAACCGGTATATGATGCAAAGCGGTAACCACGCCGCTGCAGCCTGCCTGCCTGATATGCCAGAGGTCAACCGGGTCATTAGGTCCGTACCAGCGCATGGTTTGGTGAAACATATAAGACATGGTTATAATTATTTAACGAAAATGATTCTTGTTAAGAGTAATATTAGAATGAAAATACAAAGCTAATAAATGACTGCCTATTCTATTGCAGTTTTTGAATTCCTTTGTTTTAACGATAAGCATTTGAGTGTTCATTGTTTTCTAAAAGATAAATATCCCAAGGTCTTATCCAATATTTTTTTATGGATATGTATGCTTCATGCCAATACACAGTAAAGGGATACATGCAACAGCTTATGGGTAAAGTGTTACTGTTCCATACCGTTTCAAACTTTGTAAAAGACGTCAGACTGGAATTTTCTGCTGTTTAAAGAAAATTAAATGTACCGGTTAATGATCAATTCGTAGAGTTCCTGTTTACCACTGGTTGCTGCAGGCTCAGCTGATGAGGCTGCTATATTGCGCAGATCTTCCAGTGTAAGATTGCCTTTTTCAAATGAGGCTCCATCACCAATGTCGAATGAAGCATAGCGGTCGCTGCGCATTTTTTTGTATGTTGATCGTTGAAGTATATTTTCTGCGATCAGCAATGATCTGGCAAAAGCGTCCATACCACCGATATGCGCATAGAACAGGTCTTCTGGGTCGGTTGAATTGCGGCGGATTTTAGCATCAAAGTTTATGCCTCCGCCAGCCAGCCCGCCTGCTTCTAAAATAACCAGCCAGGCTTCCACCAAATCGTTGAGGTTATTTGGAAACTGATCAGTATCCCAGCCGTTCTGACTGTCACCCCGGTTTGCATCTATACTGCCCAATAGGCCCGCATCTGCGGCTACCTGCAATTCATGTTGGAAGGTATGCCCGGCAAGCGTGGCATGATTCACTTCAATATTCAATTTAAAATCGTTGAGCAAATCGTACTGCCGCAGGAAACCGATAACTGTTTCACAATCGTAATCATACTGATGCTTGCTTGGTTCACAGGGTTTTGGTTCAATAAAAAATGTTCCCTTAAAACCCTGTTTTCGTGCATAGTCTCTTGCCATATGCAGGAACCTGGCAAGGTGTTCTTTTTCCCGTTTCATATTCGTATTCAGCAGGCTCATATAACCTTCCCGACCTCCCCAGAAAACATAGTTTTCGCCACCCAGTGCGATGGTAGCATCCAATGCTGCTTTAACCTGCGCTCCACCCTTTGCCAAAACGGAAAAATCCGGATTGGTTGCAGCACCATTCATATATCGTTTGTGCGAAAACAGATTCGCTGTGCCCCAAAGAAGTTTAACCCCGCTTTCTTCTTGTTTTTGTTTTGCATAATCAGTTAATAAATGAAGGCGTTTTTCATTTTCCGCAACATCATCCGTATAATCCACCATATCAACATCATGAAAACAATAATATGGTATACTGAGTTTAGTGATGAATTCAAAAGCGGCATCCATTTTTGCTTTCGCCCTTGTAATGGCATCATTACTATTGTTCCAGGGAAATAGGTGAGTAGCTCCACCAAATGGATCGCTGCCGTCGCCATTGAATGAATGCCAGTAGGCACATGCAAAACGCAGGTAATCTTTCATGCTTTTACCACCAACCATCCTGTTGGGATCGTACCATTGAAAAGCCAATGGATTGTCTGTTCCAGGACCCTCAAATGGGATATTTCCGATTTTACTGAAATAATTGTTTTCAGTGTTTCTTACTGACATAATTTTTTAATTTTTATTTGTAATCAATTATTTTGGATTATTTGCTTTAGCTGAAAATATATAATTCAACAATGTAAAGAAAGGAAAGAGCGAGACGAAATCGCCCCTTCGGTGATCACTGTTTACGCATTTAAAAAAAATTGTTCAGACTTTGTTGGTTTAATTTTTACCGGTTTATTTACATTTATTTTTCAATTTATTTTGGTAAGGTATAAAGCTTTACTTTTTTTGTATTCTCCATTCATTATTCTCCCTAATACTTTTTTCAAATCT
>JAHEEX010000147.1 GCA_024640465.1 Sphingobacteriales bacterium
TCGCTCCAGAGCCGGTGCATGGGATTAAGGATCTCAATCGCTGAAGTATAGTTGTCGAGAAAAAAGTCGCTGTAGTCCGGCGTTCCCAATTCTGATTGTTTATAATCACATACCTCTTTATTGTTGATATAGGTTAATGTATCATTTGTAAAAAGGAAGGTCCGTTTTAATTTGTCCGATTTTCTTTTCCCTTCGACATACTCCACCAGGCATTCAACAGGCGCTTCACCGTCATCAAGTGTGATGAAGTCGACAAATTCAAAAATACGTGTATCCGTTACCGATCGGAGTTCGGTATTAGGATATCCACCACCCAGGCAAATCCTGATTTCGGGATGATGTGCTTTTATCCATTGTCCGCACCGAAGCGCGGCAAAAAGGTTGCCGGGAAAAGGAACCGATAACGCCACCAGTTTGGGGGAAAATTCGTTTATGCGTTCCTGTAATATTGCTAAAAGGTAATGATCAGTAAAAGTAAAGGGCTGTTGTAATGCATCATATAGGTCGTCGAATTTATTGGCTGATCGCCCTAGTTTTTCCGCATATCGGCTGAACCCGAAATGTTCATCCAGGTTTTCCTGGATCAGATCAGAAAGATCTTCCAGGTATAAAGTGGCGATATGTTTCGCCTGGTCCTGTACACCCATACTGCCGAAAGCCCAATCGAGATCCGCAACCTGGGCAAAACGGGATGCTTCCGGAAGGAAATTCCTTTTTGCGATCCGGTGTGCCAGGGTTGGGCTTTTCCCCTGTAAAAATGAAATGACGTTGTCAATGGTCTGTAAGTAGTCATCTTTTAAGGAGATGATCCTTTCTGCATTCCCGGATAGAACCTGGGCCTTTTCCTGAATGGAATTAAAAACCTTCTCCAGTCCGGACCTGGAAAATATCCTGGTGGTAACTTCAATGCCAAGGTCCGACTGGTAAGCACTGATTCCTTTCGTGTTGAGGAAACCTTTCAGATAGGCGGTAGCCGGGTAGGGGGTATTGAGTTGGGTAAAAGGAGGGGTTACCAGGTAGACAGAAACAGGCAAATGATGAAATTTTGGTAAAAGTAACTAATTCGGAAGAAGTGCGAAGTGAATACAAATAACCGCAAAGACGGAAGGAAGTAAGAACGCCATTTTTATCTTTTCATACTAATTGTCGAGATACCTGTTTTTTTATGATTGCAATCACATAATGGGAGGTAGCGGAAACTTAATTTTATTTTTTTTAAAATATAAGCGCTCAAACCAATTTTCATGAAACAATTTTCATCAATTTTAATGGCCTGTATGGTATTCATCTGGGCCGGCATTTCCTGTAATAATGCTTCACAGGAAACAACTGCAACAACAGTAAAACCAGCTGATGGATCAGCTCAACCATTAACCGGGCAATCTGGTGTAAAGGACGATGTTTCTCAAAAAGATGTGGTTAAAATTGCTGTTGGAAGCCCGGATCACACTACACTGGTAACTGCGTTGAAAGCTGCGGAATATGTGGATGTATTATCCAATGCAGGGCCCTTTACTGTTTTTGCACCAACCAATGCCGCATTTGATAAACTTCCGGCTGGCACAGTTGAAGGACTGCTTAAGCCTGAGAAGAAAAACGATTTGCGTAATATCCTGGAATATCATGTTTATGTGGGCGTATTGAAACCCGAGTTTTTCCAGGATGGCCAGAGTTTTGGCCAGGTTAACGGACAGAATATAAAAATTGGAGTGAAAGACGGAAAGGTCACGGTTAATGGTGCAAATATAATTGCATCTATTCCTGCTACCAATGGTATCATTCATGTGATTGATGCCGTATTACTTCCTCCTGCTAAATAATTTTTAACTGCAAAGATTTAAAGGCCACAAGGATTAAAAACCTTGCTGGTCTTTTTGTTGTGTATGAATGAGTTTGATCTCCATAACTGTGGCAATAGATAATGCCCTTTGCCTGGCCAGTTCTGTGTTCTGGCCTTCGAAACAATCGTTAAGTGTTTCCTGGAATATGGCCAGCCAGCGGCTAAAGTGGGCTTTTGTAAATGGATGTTTTTCGTGTATCTTAAAATGTGCAGTCATGGGATTGCCTGCGTAATTTCCGGTTTGAAAAATAATATTTTCCCAGAAATCATACATCACCGGTAAATGTTTTTCCCAGTTAACATGGGCCACATCAGAAAAAATGGGACCTATCTCCTGGTCCAGTTTTACTTTCTCATAAAATTCATTCACGAGTCGTTCAATATCTTTTCTTTGTGTAATGTCTTTTCTTTTCATGTTGCTTGCGTTTACAAATCTTTCCGGTTAAATTTTCTGAGCGAAAGCCATAGCGGGAAAAATACCCATAGCAAGAGAATGAAGAGGGCAACCATCATTCCTATAGATGAACCAAAGACATCATTAAATACGGCACTTGTAACACCCATCATTGCCGAAATATCCATCTTCAGGAGGATAAGCACCCTCGACAAATCCACAGGGTTTAAGATGCTGAAGCCAATCATGGCTTTTTCCAGCGGATAGTCCATGAATTGAAAAAGCAGGAAAAGGATAATGCCATCAAAAATGAGGGTGAAATAAAGCCATATCAATATGGAAACGCCAATACCTTTTGCTTTGTCTCGTGTTACCACTGTTGCCAGCAAAGCGATAGCGGTAAAAATCATGGATAATAAAATCCCCACACCAATAATCATAATGCCTGTGGCATTGGCGGCAAATAAAAGTACCGGTATCCCACAACCTATAAAGAAAGCCAGGCCCAGGCTCAGGCTGAGGCCAATGAAAAAACTCATCCAAAGATTAATTCTTTTGAGTGGTTGAGAAACCAGCAGTTCAATGAACTCGGCGGAATTATACATGTATATTGAGGCGAATATGATGCTAACAAGTGGCACAATAATGAGCACCACATTCATCAGGCTAAGCAATCCTTTTGAGGGATTGTCATTTATATTGAACAGGCTGAATCCCAGCAACGCTAAAAAGATCATATAAGCAAGTACGATCCTGTTTCGTAAAATATCAAGCATCACATATTTAATGATCTTACCCATGGCTATAATTTTGATTTCATAACATTTGCGATGGCCCGTGAAAGCTTTTCTTCACCGGTATCTTTTTTGAGCAGTTCCCAGGTTTTGTGGAAAACCAGTTGACCGTCCTGCATATACATGATCTCACTGATAATATCATCCAGGTCGCTGAGTACATGTGATGTTATCAGGATGAGTTTACCTTCCTTTTTTACTTTTCGAATTTTGTCTTTCAAAATCTCTGAAGCAAGCGGATCAAGGCCGGCCGTAGGTTCATCCAGGATCAGTACTTCAGGGTTAAAGAGAAAGGCCAGTGCTGCGCTCACTTTCTGGCGTGTGCCGCCGGAAAGGGTCCGCATACGTTTGTCCATGATCTTATTCAGTTCAAAAGCTTCGATGAGTTCTTCATCCAGGTCTGCTGAAGTTTTTTTGCGGATATCCTTCATCATTACCAGTATCTGGGCAATCGACATATTATCCGGGTAACGTCCTATCTGGGGCATATATCCTATTTGTTCCCGGTATTTCCAGTCGTGACTTATATTTTGTTTATTGAACGTTATAAATCCACTGTCTGGTACAACCATGCCCAGTAGGCATTTAATAAACGTCGTTTTGCCGGAACCGTTAGGTCCTATAAGGGAGATGCTTTGCCCTTTGTTGCAAGTTGTATTGATATCATTCAGGGCGGTCAGTTTCCCGAATTTCTTTGTCACATTTGTTGCAATAATCATGGTTTGTTCTTTATCAAAATCTGATCATTTTCATTTTTGGTTCATCATCTTTAAGGTCTTCCGGAGTAAAACCCGGAATGATGCGCTCTGCACGGTCCATCAGGTCTACCATAAAACTTCTGAATAGCATGAGGGTGGAAGGGTTTCTTTCCACGATAATAGAATACAGGCTAACCGGTCGATAGGGGATATCACCTTTTCCATCGCGATTGAGATCGTAGCCTTCATATCTTTCCCAGTAATTTCCTTTGAAAGTATTGAGCACCAGTGATCCGTTGGTAGCCACATCAAAAGTGTTGGCCGTAAAATTATTTTCTGTCACCAGGTTTTCATTACAACTGGCCTGCATCTTAATGGCCCAGCCATTATCGTCAAAGTGGTTTCTGCGTATGATGATTCGGTTGCTTCCTTCAAGATATATTCCTACGGTATTCCTGTTAAAACTATTGCCTTCAACATCCCCGTCTGAGATCTCTTTCATCAGAATGCCATAAGCTGCATTACCCCAATTCTCGGAGAAAAAATTCCGGTGCATGATGATGTGATTACTGAACATAACAGCCACACCGGCACCATTATCGCGGAAAATATTTGCGATATACCTGTTGTTATTGGAAAACATGAAGTGTAAACCATACCGTACATTATTGAAGCTGTTATTATTTTCTATAGCGGAGTTGGTAACAAATTCAAAGTAGATCCCATCCCGGTGGCCGCTGATCGTATTCTGCAGGATCATCAGCTGGTCGCTTTTCCAGCAATGTATACCATTGGCCGAATTGATCTCATCTTTGGCATTGGATCGAAGCGTATTTTTATAAATGATTGTTCGGGTAGACTGCTGACAGTAGATACCAAAGAAACTATTTACAAAAATATTATTTTTAATGAGGACATCTGATGAGTTTATTACTTTAAGGGCAGCAATATCGTTATAGCCGGAATGCCCGGCATTTATGAAATCGAATCCTTCGATGATAACATTGTTTGCCTTAACTGTCACTATTTCATATTGATTCTCACCATCCAGTATTGGCAGCCCGTTTCCTATTAAAAATACCGACTTGTTGATGGTGATATTCTGCTCCTTATAAACTCCTTCCGAGACAAGAATAGAGTCGCCGTTTGCTGCAATATTAAGTGCAGCTTTTATAGATGATATTTCAGTGCCGGGAGTAACCCTGATTATTTTCGCCACAACTGGGAAAAAAGTAAAGAAACATAATATGGTTATAAGGATCAACCGCATTACTGGTTTTTTATTTCATTCCAGCTTAAGCTTTCTCCGGGATATTGCTGAATGAATTTGGCCATACTGTCTTTTTCTTTAAATGCAGCAATATTTCCACCCATTGGGCTCCTGAGGACTTCGCTTTTTAAAAAAATGCTTTCTTCGGAAATAATAAATGTTCCTGGTCTTGAAAAGTCTACCAGGTAGATTTCTGCAATTTCGGCAGAGTCAATAAAATTTGATTGTAAAAATGAATTGATACAATGCATATCATCGAACTTGTATGCTTTTCCTTTCCGGGTAAGGAGTTCGCCACCGAATCGTTTATCCGATATGGTCATCTTGCAGAAATCGCAACCATCGGTTCCATAATTGATGACTTTTGGCCCTTTGCTGCAACTGCTTAACATGAAGATTGAGATTAACGCTATTATGGATGTTTTTATCTCGAACCCTTTGGTGATCTTAACTGTTCTTCTTAGTTCCAGGAATAGGGCAATAACAAGCAATAATCCTACAGCGATAAATATCCAACCTCCAATATCTGGAATGGAATAAGCACCAAAATTCAATAGTTTTTTATACCCAATCAATGGTGGCTGATAGGCCATCCCCGGTACTTTTATGGCTGCAGATTCATCGAGGTTGTGGCCATAGTTATATTCCCATCTATAAAAATCTGCCATGGCAACTATTCCAAAAAAAATAAAGAACAATACCCAGGATACAAAAAACCATTTTCGGTTAACCCATGCAGATAGTAATCCAAAGACGGCCAATAAGCCAATGATATAGGGCAATACGGTAAATTCAATGAAATCTTTTGCATGCAGCGTTCTCATTCCAATATAATGGTTAAGTCCATTTATTACCTCAACATCACCCCCCAGTTTATGTGGATATATCTTGAGTACCAGTCCTTCCGGGTATTGCGGTGCGGAAAGTTCAATGCGCCAAAGTGGAACAAGCAATACTGCCATTAGTCCAAGTGAACATATTATTGCAACGATACGGCTGAACGGTTTTAAGTGGCTATTCATGTTCTTATGCTTTGCAATTCAAAATGATTCATGGTAAAAAAGTAGCCTGTCAGCTTGCTGGTCAACTAACAGGCTACGGTCAAACAACAAAACCTTCAACTTCTATTTTGTGGGTGGTGCTGCAACTTCCGGTGCCGGGAGTTTACCCAGGCTGAATGTTAATGGAACATTACTGCCTGCTGGTGATACCCTGATATAGCCCTGCATTTCCTGGTGCAAAGCACTACAGAAATCCGTACAATACATGGGGTATACGCCCACTTTTTCAGGTACCCATTTCAGGGTCTGTGTTTCACCTGGCATGATGAGTAGTTCAGCATTGTTGGCGCCTTTTACAGCAAAGCCATGCGGAACATCCCAGTCCTGCTCCAGGTTTGTAACGTGGAAATACACCTCATCGCCCAGCTTCACTCCCTCGATATTATCTGGTGAAAAGTGTGAGCGGATAGAAGTCATGTATACATGTATTTTATTTCCTTCACGTACAACTTTTGTTTCTTTTTCACCTTTGGCAACGAATGGATTTTTGTTCTCTTCGATCTTATAAATTTTGGTTGAGTTTTTGGAGATCAGTTCAGCTGGTGCAGCCTGTGCATAGTGTGGTTCGCCAATGGTTGGGAAGTCCAGTATGAGTTGCATCTTATCTCCGCTGATATCATAGATCTGCGCACTCTGTGCCAGTTCCGGACCTGTAGGAAGGTACCTGTCCTTGGTGATCTTGTTATATGCGATCACATATTTAGGAGAGGGTTTTTTAGAATCACCACCAGGAATGCAAAGGTGTCCAACAGAATAAAAAGTAGGTGCACGATCAAGTACTTTCAAATCCTTGATATTCCATTTTACGATCTCTGAAGAAACAAAGAAGGTGGTATAGGCATTTCCTTTTCCATCGAATTCGGTATGTAAAGGGCCAAGGCCTGGTTTTTGTACTTCACCATGTAAGGCAGCTTCATATTTAATTACCGGTATACCTTCAAAATCGCCTTCAAAAGCTTTATCGGCTATGGCTTTCTGCATTTTGGTAAAAGAGAAAACTGGTATCAGGGCTGCGAGTTTACCGCTACCAACGATATATTCACCTGTTGGGTCAACGTCGCAACCGTGTGGCGATTTAGGGCATGGAATGAAATAACAAATGTCTTTCAGAACGGCTGGATCCAGAACAGTTACTTCGGTCCTTAATTCAGATTTTGCACTATGGGTTGCTTCATCCCAAATATTGTGGACATACTTCACTTGTTTTTTTACCCCTTTACCGGCTTTCAGATATTCTTCCGCTTTTTTCCAGTTAACAGCCATGATAAAGTCCTTATCTCTTTGTGAAGCATTCACTTCGAGCAGGGTGTTTGCCTGTTCTGTATTGTAGCAGCTGAAGAAAAACCAACCATGGCTTGGGCCTTTCCCTGCATGGCTAAGGTCGAAGTTTACGCCGGGCAGCATCAGTTGAAAAGCAATATCCATTTCGCCGGCTTTTCCTACGCTGATAAAACTTACGGTTCCTTTGAAATTTTTCTTGTATGTATCAATGGCTACATCAGAATTATCACCCATGGGTACACTAAAACGGGTTCCTGCAACTACATACTCTGTGTTTTCTGTAATGAAAGGAGAAGAGTGATTACCTGCGCTGTTGGGAAGTTCTATGATCTCAGCAGTGCGGAATGTTTTGAGGTCGATACGGGCAACGCGGGGGGTGTTGTTGGCATTGCCAAAAACCCAGCGGCCATCGATTTCGCCATTTGTTTGAGATAATTCTGTGTGGTGAAGGTCATCCCAGGGAATAAAACCATTTGATGTATTTAACATGGGTTTTGATTCTTCGCTGTATCCATAGCCTTTTTCCGGGTCAACGGAAAAAACGGGGATTACACGAAACAGGCGACCGGAAGGAAGCCCATATACCGACATTTGTCCGCTGAATCCACCGGAAACGAAATTGTAAAATTCATCATATTTTCCGGGAGGTACATAAGCTTTAACAGCGGCATCGCCACTTACTGCAGTTGATGCATCCTTGGGTTTACAGGCTGTATAGGATAGGGCAATTGCAAGAACTGCCAGACCTATGAAGGTTTTTTTTGTCATGTTACAGGTCGTTTATTGGTTGGGAATTTATTTTACACCGTCGTTCTTACGCATAAATTCATACACATGCCTTGCGTCATCATCTGTGAGGCTTTGGTTGGGCATTCGTACCAGGCAAATTTCCAATTGAGCCTGCGCAGCGGGATCCTTGGCCAGCATTTCCTCAGTATTGGTGGCAAAGTTCATCACCCACTCAGGAGCCCTGCGGGTAGTAACACCTTTCCAGCCTGGACCTACCAGTTTTTCTTCGGTTAGCTTATGACATGCAGAGCATTTTACATCAAACACTTTCTGTCCTGCATCGGCCATTTGTACATCCAGGGTAGGGCTTACTTCAACTTTAGTGAACTTCCCGATGCCTCTGGAAACGTCTGATGTAGTTCCATCAGCAGCAGGCGCTTTGGTTTCTGCAGCAGGTTCATTGGTAGCAGAAGCATCTTTTTTTTCTGAGTCGGAACTTCCGCATCCAAAGATCAGTGCAGCAATTCCGGTGATGATTAAGATTTTTTTCATTTTTTCTTGATTATATATTTCTATTTGATTTCAGGGCAAGATTACGATTTGGGCCAGCAGACTTTTATGCGTGCAGTCATATAAATACAGCTTTTGCCTATAACATGATAACAATCAGTTTTATATGGGCAAATTTTTAGGCAGGTATTACCAGTGTTAATTTTATTGAAAGTCAGGCTGATCGTGTATTAGCGTCATTAAGGCAAACGACGGAGTGGTTTTTATAACTAAACCATTTATATGATTTTCGTCATATTCTTCTATATAATTCATCATTTGGGGCTTTAGCCCATATGAATATTTTTGTCAAAACCTGAATTTGCCTGTATGATCTTGCCAATGATTGATGAAGATTTATTGCTTACCTGGGGAGCGACTTATAAAAAAGTAAGTAAAGATGAGATCATCTTCCAGGAAGGAACTACCGGTTATTATTATCACCAGTTGGTAAAAGGTCGGGTGAAATGGGTAAATATTGACGACCAGGGCAAAGAATTTATTCA
>JAHEEX010000148.1 GCA_024640465.1 Sphingobacteriales bacterium
ATTACCTGAAATCTGTGGACCCTTCTTTGAAGGTTACCAGCTTCAAGCGTATTGCTTTAGGATAATTAAAATATCAATTGATATATTTTAAATCCCCGGGTCGTATACCCGGGGATTTTTCTTTGTGTCAATGCTTCTTTGAGCTTAGTGTTTTACTTATGCAAACCATCTTCGTATATTTGCGGCATGCAGCCAGTATACAAAAGAATCCTCCTCAAATTATCCGGTGAATCTTTAATGGGTGACAATAATTTCGGCCTTGACCCAACGGTTATTAGCAGGTATGCCCAGGAAATAAAAGCCATTGTTGACCTTGGTGTTGAAGTAGCAGTTGTGATTGGTGGCGGTAATATCTACCGGGGTATGAATGAATCAGAAACAGGGATCGAACGTGCCCACGGAGATTATATGGGGATGCTGGCTACTGTAATCAATGGAATGGCCATGCAGGCAATGCTCGAAAAACTGGATGTTTATACACGCCTCCAAAGCGCCATAAAGATGGAACAGGTTGCAGAACCGTATATCCGCAGAAGGGCCATTCGGCATTTGGAAAAAGGGCGGGTGGTGATCTTTGGTGCAGGAACCGGAAATCCTTACTTCACTACAGATACGGCAGGTTCGCTGCGTGCAGTAGAGATCAACGCAGATGTTATCCTAAAGGGAACAAGGGTCAATGGCATATATACAGCTGATCCGGAGAAAGATCCAACCGCTACTAAATTTGATACTATTTCTTATAAAGAATGCATGGACAGAAACCTCAGGGTAATGGATATGACTGCATTCACTCTTTGTATGGAGAACAATATACCTATCATCGTATTTGATATGAATGAAAAGGGTAATCTTACAAGGGTTGTTATGGGTGAAAAAGTAGGTACACTGGTTAAATAAACCTGTCAGTTACTTTTCTATTCTGAAACTATACAAAGGTCTTCGGCACAATTAAAAACAACGCTATGTCAATTGCTGCCATTCGCAAAGATTACATGAAAGAATCGCTTTCTGAGAACCAGGTGGAGCAAAACCCATTCAGGCAGTTTGACCGTTGGTGGGAAGAGGCCATGAAAGCCGAAATAGATGAAGTCAATGCCATGACGCTTGCAACGGTTTCACCTGAAGGCAAGCCTTCTGCCAGGGTCGTATTACTTAAAGGATATGATGATTACGGGTTTGTTTTTTTTACCAATTATGAAAGCAAAAAGGGAAAGGAGTTATTTGAAAATCCTAATGCAACCCTGCTTTTTTTCTGGAAGGAACTGGAGCGGCAGGTAAGAATAGAAGGAATCTGTGAAAAAGTGAGTGAGGCAGAAAGTGATGCCTATTTTTATTCGCGTCCGGAAGGCAGTAGGATTGGCGCATGGGCTTCACCACAAAGCCAGGTAATTGCATCGAGGGATGTTCTGGATGCCAATTTAATTGATCTCGAAAAGAAGTTTAAAGATACCCCGGTAACACGCCCACCACATTGGGGTGGATATCGTATCAAGCCAGAACTGATGGAATTCTGGCAGGGAAGGCCCAGTCGTTTGCACGACCGAATCCTTTATACTCAGGAGCAAAACAGGGAATGGCAGATTGCACGACTGGCGCCATAGCATCAGTTTACTGCAATTTTCTCCCCGGGATCTAAGATTTTATGCTAGATTCTTTTACAGGAATAAATAAAAATGAGCCATTCCATAAATGGCTCATCCTATAAAAAAAGCTTACTTATTTCTCAGCCTTCTTCGTCTCTGTCTTTTTTGCCTCTGGCTTTTTCGCCTCAGCCTTTTTTGCACCAACCCTTTCTTCAGCTACCGGCCTTGAAAGCCTTGATTTTCCAAAAGAGCCTTTGAAGATTTTACCTTTTTTCGTTTTTTTATCACCTCTTCCCATAATATGTGTTTTTTAAATATGTTGTAAAAATAAAAAAAGCAAACCACATAACGTGATTTGCTTTTTTTGCAGGAGGTTGCGATTATAATTTGGAAGTCAGTTCCTTTCCAGCTTTAAAACGAGCAACCTTTTTAGCTTTGATTTTGATTACTTCGCCTGTCTGTGGGTTGCGGCCATTGCGGGCTGCTCTCTTAGAAACAGAGAAAGTACCAAAACCAACCAATGTTACTTTACCATTTCCTTTCAGGGTCTTAGTAACAGCTCCGATGAAAGAATCCAGCGCAGCATTGGCTTGTGTCTTTGTAACATCTGCATCTTCAGCGATCTTGGCAATTAATTCAGCTTTGTTCATAATGGAGTTTTTAAAGAATTTTTTAACGCAGACAAATTTATACGCTTTTTGATTCTGACAAAATTTTTTTTAGTCACTTCGTTTTCGCTGCAATCCAGTAACGACGGGCATTACAACGGGAAAATAAGCTTGTAATTTACATTGTTGTATTTTTTTATTCCGCTGAAACCCTTGCCTGTATTGCATTTCAGGGCTTGTCGGCTGTACGCCCGACGGGGCGTGGTTTTCCGCTGAATATACTTTTTTTAGAATACTGGAAAATAATAAATATTATTTTCCACATTCAGTTGATAACTTCCATTAGTGAGCGAAAAGCGATGAATTGGTTTCCCCAGCGTTGAAAGGCTTTTTGGCGCAATACAGGAGCATATTGGCTAATATATTGCTCATATTGTTCTTTTGTATTGCAGAAATATTGAATGGCAAAAGTTAATCCATCAGTTTCATCCGTTTCCAGTACTTTAACCAGTTGGTGATGCGTAAACATACCGGTGGACATCACTTCCGGAATATGTTCAGTTTTCATCCAATTCAGCCAATCCGCACTAATGTTGTGTTTTACATGGCTTGTGACATTATAAATAAGCATATATCAAGATTTAATAATCCACTAAGTGGCAAAGATAGCAAAGTTGGGAAGCCGCAAAATTCAATACCAATTCATTAATTTTAGGGCATGAGGATCATCAGTTATAATGTAAATGGCATCAGGGCGGCGATGAATAAAGGCCTGATTGACTGGCTCAAAACAGACCCCGCCGATATTATTTGTATCCAGGAAACAAAGGCGGAAAAAGACAATGTTAATCATAAACTTTTTACTGAGCTGGGCTACCACGATTACTGGTTCAGCGCCCGTAAAAAAGGCTATAGCGGCGTTGCCGTTTTCACAAAAATTAAACCTGATAATGTTATCTATGGAAACGGGCATGGGCCGAGCGATGAAGAGGGAAGGGTTATCCAGCTTGACTTTGGCGATATCAGGCTTATCAATGCCTATTTCCCTTCCGGCACTTCCGGTGATGAACGCCAGGGTTTCAAATATCAATGGCTTGAAGAGATCATGGGGTACCTCAATACATTGAAAAAGAAAAATCCTAAGATCATATTATGCGGCGATTATAATATCGCACATAAAGAAATTGATATTCACGATCCTAAAGGAAATAAAAAATCATCCGGATTCTTACCCGAAGAAAGAGAATGGATGGATCATTTTTACAAACATGGCTGGGTGGATACACTAAGGGTATTTGATGAATCTCCCGGATTGTATTCCTGGTGGAGCCAGCGTTTCCCTTCGGTCAGGTTACAGAACAAGGGCTGGCGGATTGATTATATTAATGTGACAGAACCGTTGAAAAAAAACCTGAAAGCTGCTGCTATTTATCCTGATGTAAAACATAGTGATCATTGCCCGGTGTATCTGGAACTGGATGTTTAATAGCGGGGAAAATAAGGAATAAGAAATAAGGAATAAGAAATAAGGAAGTGAAAGGCAAATACTTTAACCGCAAAGAAATGAGAACGCAGTGATTTGCAGAGTAGTTGCTGAGAGGCACCCCTCTCTGGAAGAGAGGGGCAGGGGTGAGTTGGCAAATACATTAACCGCGAAGAAACGAAGATCAATGTTACTCCATCGAAGGCCTTAACCATCGTGCCATTTCATCACGTGACATTTTTTTCCTTTCCGTATAGTTTTCAAACTGGTCTCGTTCGATCTTTCCTACACCGAAATATTTTGCCTCCGGATTGGCAAAGTACCAGCCACAAACAGAAGACGCGGGATACATGGCAAGGGATTCCGTAAGTGTTATACCGGTTTGTTTGGTTGCATCAAGCAGGTGAAAGAGTTTATATTTTTCCGTATGATCAGGACATGCAGGATAACCCGGTGCCGGCCTGATACCCTGGTATGATTCTTTGATCAGGTCTGTATTGCTTAATTGTTCGTTGGCAGCATAGCCCCAATAATTTTTTCGCACATGCAGGTGCAGGCATTCCGCAAAGGCTTCTGCCAGTCGGTCTGCAATGGCTTGCAGCATGATCTTATTGTAATCATCATGTTGTTCCTCAAATGACTTGATATGTGGTTCGATACCTGATATGGTTACAGCAAAAGCACCTATATGATCCTGCCTGGCAGATTCTGCAGGTGCGATAAAATCAGCCAGTGAAAGGTTAGGCTGACCAGATGCTTTCTTCACTTGCTGACGAAGGAACTCCAGGTGAATGACCTCATCAGGCCCATCCTGTTCCAATAAAAGAGATACAGTATCTTTTCCATCGCTGTTTGCAGGCCAGAATCCGATTACACCATGTGCTTCAAGCCAGTTTTCTTTGATTACTTTATCCAGTAGTTCTTTTGCATCATTATACAGTTTGGTCGCTTCCTGGCCAATAACTTTATCGCCCAGGATATCCGGAAACTTTCCCCCCATCTCCCAGGCAATGAAGAATGGGCCCCAGTCAATATACTCAGCGATTTCCGCAATGTTGAATTTTGAAAATGTTTTTGTGCCCGTGAATGCTGGTTTTACAGGTTCAAATTGCTGCCAGTTGAGTTTTGCTTTATTTTCAAGTGCAGCTGGGTAACGCAGGTATTCCTTGCTTGTTTTACGTGCTTCAAAATCTGCACGCAACTGGGCGTACTCCTGACTGATATTTTCCAGGAACGCGGGCTTTTGGTCCTTACTCAGTAAGCTACCGGCAACGGTTACACTACGGGAAGCATCCAGTACATGTACTACTCCATTATCATACTGTTGTGCGATCTTTACAGCTGTATGCATCCGTGATGTGGTAGCTCCGCCAATGATCAGGGGTTGTTTCATACCCCTTCTTTTCATTTCATGTGCCACGTGAACCATTTCATCAAGCGATGGCGTAATCAGTCCGCTTAGCCCAATGATATCTACATCTCTTTTTTGTGCTTCTTCCAGGATCTTGTCTGCAGGCACCATAACACCCAGGTCAATGATCTCATAGCCATTGCAACCGAGCACCACACCTACAATATTTTTACCGATATCATGCACATCTCCTTTTACAGTTGCCATCAGGATCCTTCCGGCTGATGAGGCCTGTGCTTTTTCCAGTTCGATATAGGGAGTAAGTACGGCAACACTTTTTTTCATGACCCTGGCACTTTTCACAACCTGAGGGAGGAACATTTTACCACTGCCAAACAAGTCGCCCACTACATTCATACCTGCCATAAGGGGACCTTCAATAACTTCCAGGGGTCGTGCATATTGTAAACGTGCTTCTTCCGTATCCGCATCAATATACTCAGTAATACCATTTATCAGGGCATGCTTTAATCTTTCTTCCACGGTGGCATTGCGCCATGTTTCATCCCTTTCCTGGACTTTTCCTTTGGCTTTAACTTTTTCCGCAAAGTTGATCAGTTTCTCAGTGGCTTCGTTATTATCATTATTTCTGTTGAGGATAACGTCTTCACAATATCCCCGCAATTCCGGTTCTATTTCATCATATATAACCAATTGCCCTGCATTCACAATGCCCATATCCATTCCAGCTTTGATGGCGTGATATAAGAATACGGAATGCATCGCTTCACGAACATGTTCGTTACCGCGAAAAGAGAAAGACAGGTTGCTGACACCGCCACTGATTTTTACCAGCGGATATTTCTTTTTTATGGCACGGGTGGCTTCGATAAAATCAACCGCATAATTATTATGCTCTTCCAGTCCGGTAGCTACCGCAAATATATTCAGGTCAAAAATGATGTCTTCTTCAGGGAATCCAACTTTTTCTGTAAGTATCTTAATGGCACGCTCGCAGATCAGGACCCTTCTTTCCAGGTTATCTGCCTGTCCATTTTCATCGAATGCCATTACAATTACAGCAGCACCATAACTCCTGCAGATAATGGCCTGCTGGATGAATTTTTCTTCGCCTTCTTTCAGTGAAATAGAATTTACAACACATTTTCCCTGTACGCATTTCAGTCCTGCTTCGATGATCGAGAATTTGGAAGAGTCGATCATGATGGGTATACGTGCAATATCCGGTTCACTTTGCAATTGATTCAGAAAGGTGACCATGGCGAGTTCACCATCAAGTAATGCATCATCCATATTTACATCCAATATCTGCGCTCCGCTTTCAACCTGCTGGCGCGCAACAGTTAAAGCTTCTTCATACTGACCATCGCGAATGAGTCGTGCAAATTTTTTGGACCCTGTTACATTGGTTCTTTCTCCAACGTTTACAAAGTTTGTTTCAGGTCGGATAACCAATGGTTCCAAGCCAGCAAGCCGGAGAAAGGGTTTGATATGAATGGGTTCTGACATATAAAATATTTTACCGCTAAGAAGCGAAGGACGCTAAGTTTACTGCTGATTCAATGATTGGTAAAGGCCTGGGGGATACATTTTTTACATGATCAGCGATATGGCGAATATGATCTGGTGTAGTTCCGCAACAGCCGCCAACAATATTCACGAAGCCTTCTTTGGCCCATTCTTCCAGGTGATGCGCTGTTTGATCTGGTGTTTCATCGTATTCACCCATTGTATTAGGTAATCCGGCATTTGGATATGCTGAAGTAAAACAGGCGGCAATTTGTGAAAGCTCTTCAATATGGGAACGCATTTGCTCGGCGCCTAGTGCGCAGTTGAGGCCAATGCTCAGCGGGTTTGCATGTAAAACGGATGTATAAAATGCTTCCAGTGTTTGTCCGCTCAATGTTCTGCCGGATGCATCAGTGATGGTACCACTGATCATCAGCGGCAATGCAGTTTTACCACTATCACGAAAATATTTCTTGATAGCATAGATTGCTGCTTTTGCATTGAGGGTATCAAAAATGGTTTCTATAAGTAAGATGTCAACGCCTGCCTCTGACAGGGCTTTTACTTGTTCGTAGTATGCATCCGCCACTTCATCAAAACTAACCGACCTGTAACCAGGATTATTTACATCAGGCGAAAGGGAAAGTGTTTTATTCATCGGGCCGATTGCTCCTGCGATAAATGGTCCTGCTTCATTTTTCCGTTCAGGATATTTTTCCAAAAAAGATTTCACTGCTTCTTTTGCACATTTCACTGCAGCGATATTCAGTTCATAAGCTATATCGCTCATGTTATAATCTGCCAATGAAATGGCCTGGCAATTAAAGGTGTTTGTTTCAATAATATCTGCTCCGGCTTCCAGGTATTCAAGGTGTATGGCCTTAATGACTTCCGGTTTGGTGATAGATAACAGATCATTATTGCCTTTTAGGTCTGATGGGTAATCGGCAAAGCGCGTTCCCCGGTAATCTTCTTCAGATAGTTTATACCGTTGTATCATGGTACCCATGGCACCATCGATGATGAGTATCCTTTCTTTTAATGCATCCTGGATTGTCTTCATTATGATAACCTCTTTTCTTTGATCTATGAAAAGTTACCGGTAAAGAAGGGGAGAATGTATAAACGATCGGGGAATGTGAATTTGGCTCACATGTACTGGTCGTTTATTAGTTCAGTTGATCCTTATTTAACCGGGACCGGCAGGCCGAACAATAAACAAATCCGCCTGTCGTATAAGGTGTAAAATTAACGGCTTATTATGGGATTTCAAAATTTCACTGCATAGGCCAAATTAAGGCCCGGTTTGGTTTCGAGCGCTTGGACAACCCAATATTGTATCCATAAAAAAGCCGACTGGTTTAGCAGTCGGCATGGGTACCTGTAAAAAACGGGATTATATTTTTGCAAAGTGCAATTCATCATCCTGGGCAGGATTATCATCCTTCAGTTTAAGGAATGTATCAGACTTTTCAGTCTTCAGCCAATTGTTATTGATTTTACTTAGTACAGGGTCTGCACCAAAGTCGATATTGAACCTGGTGGAGGTTTCGCTCCAGGTACCGTTAACTACAACAGCACCCTTGGTTGCTTTTAGAACGCCACCGGTAAGAAAATCAAACGTGTAACCTGAAAAATTACTGGTTTCATCTTTTTTATCCCAGTAATAATGAACGCGCCATTGCCCGGTGGGTGGCGTAGTATTATCTGGATTTGTAGTACTGTCTTTTGAGCAGGAACTGATGCTGAGCAATACAAAGAGCGCAGATATCAACGGAAGTATTTTTTTCATATTTTTTGTTTGATGCTTAAAGTTGGAATAAATCAAGATATGATTAAAGCCGGAATAGCTGAACAGGTAAAAAAAGCAGTTGAACAGGCAAACCGCAAAGGCTCAATAGGCGGCAGGGTTCGCAACTACTTTATTTGGTCACATACTTATCAACCGGTAACCGGTTTTGGAGGCTTCTTGCCAGGGTCATTTCATCTGCGTATTCCAGCTCTCCGCCAAAGGAAATGCCACGGGCAATGGTGGTTACTTTTAATGCCTGGTTGCTGAGTTTTTTCTGGATATAATAGATGGTTGTATCTCCCTGAATAGTAGGACTTAACGCAAAGATGAGTTCTTCAGTTTGTTCTTCCGTAATGCGCTTGATGAGTTGTTCAATATTCAACTGGTCCGGCCCGATGCCATCTAATGGAGAAATGATACCGCCGAGTACATGGTATGTTCCGTTAAATTGCTGGGTGCTTTCAATGGCAATTACATCACGAATGGTTTCCACCACACAGATCATTCCTTTTTTACGCATGGGGTTGCTGCAGATGGAACAGACTTCCGTATCGGAAATATTATAGCATTTTTTACAAAACCTGATATCGGTCCTTACACGATCAATGATCTCACTGAACGCACTTACTTCTGCAGGGTCCTGTTTCAGCAAATGAAGGACCAGGCGCAGGGCTGTTTTTTTTCCAATGCCGGGTAAACGGCTAAATGCATTCACAGCAGATTCCAATAATTGAGAAGAAAATTGCATATGATAAAGATACGAT
>JAHEEX010000026.1 GCA_024640465.1 Sphingobacteriales bacterium
ATTTTATGCTTTTGTGAAGTATATCAACCGTTGGATCGTTTTACCGGTATTTAACTTTTTTGATAAAATGATCGGCAGTTACGGCCTTGTAATTGCGTTGCTTACCATCTTTATCAGGTTATTAACTTCTCCTTTGGTTTATACCAGTTATCTCAGTGGTGCTAAAATGAAAGCACTCAGGCCGGAGCTGGATATATTAAAAGCAAAGTTTAAAGACGACCAGCAAGCTTTCAGCATGGAGCAAATGAAATTATTCAGATCTGCGGGCGTTAATCCATTGGGTGGTTGTATCCCTGCCTTATTGCAGATTCCAATTTTCTTTGCCCTGTATAGTTTTTTTAATTCAAGTATTGCACTTCGGGGCGAAAAATTCTGGTGGGCGAAGGACCTGTCTTCATATGATACCATTATAACATGGAAAACGCATTTACCATTTATCGGGAATCATCTTAGTCTTTTCACAGTTCTTGCGGTTGTTACCAGTTTAATGATCTCGCTGTACAGTATGAGCATGACCCCGGATCAAAATAATCCGGTTCTTAAATACATGCCTTATATTTTTCCAGTGCTGTTATTAGGAATTTTTAATGGATTGCCTTCTGCATTAACATGGTATTATACTGTATCAAACCTGATTACCCTTATACTTCAGTTTGTAATCCAGAATTATATTATTGATCACGATAAAATACTTAGTCAGTTGGAGGAAAATAAGAAAAAGCCAAAGTCAAAGCCTAAGTGGCAGGAACGGCTTGAGCAGATGCAGCAAACCCAGCAAAAGGTGGAGGATTTGAAAGCAAAAACCAAAAAGAAATAAGTGATTTTTATACTCAAAAAGACCCGGTTATTAATTCCGGGTCTTTTTTTTAACATTCAACAGGCAACCCGCTATCGTATTTTCTTATCTTTAATAACAAAATGTCATAAGTGAAATGCAGAATGGAAATATAAAGTGCCCAGACAGAACTAAAGAAAATGTTTTCATATAATTAAATTCAACTAACCTGTATGTTTAATAAAAGTTCTTTACTCATCATCTCCTTATTGTTATTTTGTACTGCTGGTATCCGCGCACAGAAAATTTTATCTGAAGGGATTATTTATTATGATATTTCTGTACAAACCGGCAGCAGTGAACCTCAAATGGCTGATATGTTTGATGGGGCAAAGGCAACACTTTTCCTCCGGGGAAGTTTAAGCAGATCAGAGTTGACCAGTTCATTGGGCAGCACCACCACAATTTATGATCATAGGGCGGGAAATGGAGTGGTATTGCGTGATTTTGGTACGCAAAAACTGCTGATTAAAATGAACCAGGAAAACTGGGCCGATAAAAATAAAAAATATGAAGGCATTGAATTTAAACCAACCGGAGAAACAAAAATGATTGCAGGCTATCAGTGCGAAAAGGCAGATGCATTACTGAAAGATGGCAGCAAATTTACTGTTTTTTATACCAGGGAAATAAAAACAGAAAATGAAGAGTATGATCCTCAGTTTAAGAATTTACCAGGAACTGCATTAGAGTATGAATCTGTTGTTGGTAATCTTAAAATAAAATATACTGCATCAAAGATCAGTTTTGATCCTGTACCCATGCAAAAGTTTGAAATACCCAAAAACGGATACAGGGAGTTGACTTATGAAGAAAGTACCAAAAAAGGTTCTGGAAAATAATTAACGGATAACCGGTGCAGAAGGGGTTTTAAATTTCTGCAACAAAGGTTTATTGCGGGAAGGAAAGAAATAAGTTACGTTTCCTTTTTGATATGATACCATGGAATTAAACATGGATATCTTACCGCTTTTTTGAAAACCAAATGACTTATTGTTACTAAAATTATAGCCTGATCTCAGTGATATATTCAGGTCTTTTTTGATGTTGGAAAAGGTGGAGTTTTTAGATTTCTTATTACCCCCTCCGTTCATTGTTCCATCTACCGCAAATACGTATTGAGTCAAGCCGAAAATGGCCAAAACGACCAGTATTTTTCGAATAAACTGCATAGGTTTTTTATGGTTAACAGGCTTCATGATGTACAAATATAGTTAATTTTTTTTCAATATTGTCAACCGTTTGTCACAAACTTTAGTATTCCATTAACGATAAAACTTTTTTTTTGTTTACAAAATTGGCGGATTCCCCATAAAAGGGTAACTTAGAATAACCTGCATAAACATGAGTTTACATCCATACCGTCAGGAACACGAAGACATAAGGGAGCTACTCCGTCAATACGACAACCTTAAATCCGGCCGCAGCCACAGTTTCATTAACGAAGAATCATTTGAACGTATTATCGACCATTTTGATGATATGGACGATTTAGGCAAGGCTATCGAAGCCGCAGAAACCGGCATCGAGCAATATCCTTTTTCGGCGTCGTTATTGGTCAAAAAGGCTGATTTATTGATCGCAACCAGGAAATATACCCGGGCACTGGCCTTATTGGATCAGGCAGAAATACTGGACAGTACCGATATTGATATATATATACTCCGAACCGATGCCTACCTGGCCCTTGATCAGCAGGAAAAGGCTGTAAAACTGCTCGAAGACGCATTGGACCAGTTTGAGGGCGAAGACAGGCTGAACCTTTTATTCGAACTGGCAGACGTATACGATGATTATGAAGAATTTGATAAAATATTCGATTGCCTGAGGATGATCCTGGAATATGATCCCAATAATGAGGAGGCATTGTATAAAATTTGTTTCTGGACAGATTTTACCGGTAGAAATGAAGAAAGCATTCGGGTACATCTGGAGATTATTAACGAATATCCGTATAATGAACTGGCCTGGTTTAATCTGGCCGCTGCTTACCAGGGGTTAAAATTATTTGAGAAATCAATCGATGCTTATAAGTATGCTTTGGTTATCAATGAAAAATTTGACTATGCATACCGGAATATGGCAGATGCATTTATCCGTTTAAGGAAGTATAAGGACGCAATTGAAGCACTGGAAAAAGTGATAGAACTGGCCAGGCCGGAAGACGTTATTTATGAGGCCATTGGGCATTGTTACGATAAATTGAAAAACTATGCACAGGCCAGGTTTTATTATCGTAAAGCATCACATTTAAACCCAGAGGATGCGAAACTGCTGTTCAAGATTGCAGGTACTTATCTGAATGAGAAAAACTGGAGCCAGTCTGTCAAATACCTCGAAATGGCCCTCAGGATAAACAGGAATAATCCTGAATTCAATCTTGCCATGGGAGAGGCCCTGATGAAGTTGGATAAAATGAAGGAAGCCATTCAGCATCTTTCATTAGTTGTAAGAAACAGGCCAAGGAATTCAGTAGGTTGGGAAGCACTCATCAGGTGTCTGTATGAAGCCGAATTTCTGGACGAAGCAGAAAAGCAGGTTCAGGTGGCGTTGCATGCTACCGGAGGGAAGCCCTTGTTTCTCTTTTACCAGAGTGCAATCCTTTTTGCCCTGGGTAAATCAAAGGAAGGATTGATCATCCTTGAACTTGCCATGGAAAAATCCCCCAGGATATTGAAAAAGCTGATCGATCTGAATCCCGCCATACTTCAGAACCAGCAGGTTGTTGATCTTGTGGCTCGATTTAAAAGGAACAAATCCATCTGATATTTCCCCTCATTTAAAACAACTGTGGAACTGTTCGGGCATTCTTTCCTATTTTTGCCGGAATTTAACCCCGAGCTACATGAATTTCAATCTAAGTCAGATCCCGGAACGTATCAGAAAGCCCAGAAAATCAGGAATTACCATGATTATGGATAAGGGCCTAAGCCAGCAGGAAGTACGCAATTTTATGAGTATCGCCCATCCGCATGTGGATATTGTAAAATTGGGATTTGGCACCTCGTATGTAACCCCAAACCTTAGGGAAAAAATTGAAGTTTATAGGGAATATGATATCCCTGTTTATTTTGGGGGAACCCTTTTTGAAGCTTTTCTTATCCGAAACCAGTTTCAGGATTATATCGATATCTGTAAAGATTATGGCATAAATCACATGGAAGTCAGCGATGGCTCCATTACCATACCTCACGCCGAAAAATGCGGGTATATTGAAAAACTCACTAAATACGGAATAGTATTAAGTGAAGTAGGCAGTAAGGATGCTGCACACATCATTCCGCCGTATAAATGGATCGAATTGATGAAGGCAGAACTTGAAGCCGGATCTACTTATGTAATTGCAGAAGCACGTGAAGCGGGAAATGTGGGTATCTACAGGGGAAGTGGCGAGGTCAGGGAAGGACTTGTTCAGGAAATTCTGACCCAGATTCCTGAGGAGAAAATTATCTGGGAAGCCCCTCAAAAAGCACAGCAACTTTACTTTATAGAATTGATCGGCTGCAATGTAAACCTGGGGAATATAGCACCCACAGAAATTTTACCCCTTGAAACCATGCGTGTTGGCCTCAGGGGCGATACCTTCCATCTTTTCCTGGATAAAGAAAATGCTTCATGAAACTGTATGGTTTGATAGGTTATCCGCTCAGCCATTCTTTTTCAAAAAAATACTTTACTGAAAAATTCAGCAGGGAAGGAATAACCGGATGCCGTTATGAACTTTTTCCATTGGAAGATATTGCTGCATTCCCCGGACTATGGGAAGAGAATACTGATTTAATTGGCGTAAATGTAACCATCCCTTATAAAGAAAAGGTGATCCCTTTTCTGGACTCAGCTTCAGAAGTAGTTCTTAAAACCGGAGCCTGTAATTGCATTAAAAAGATTGATGGGTTATTGAAAGGCTTTAATACTGATGTTATTGGATTTGAAAATGTGCTTCTTAAGAACCTCAAACCAAACCATAAAACAGCTTTAATCCTGGGTACTGGCGGTGCTGCTAAAGCCGTTCAGTATGTATTGGATAAAAACGGCATAAAGTATCTTTTTGTCAGCAGAATACCAGGTGAGGGACGGATAACTTATTCCGATCTGGATCAGGAAATGATCCGAACACATTTGTTGATCATTAATACCACCCCATTGGGTATGTATCCGCATACAGACGTTTCACCTGATATCCCTTATGAATATTTAACTGCTGATCACTTTTTATTTGACCTCATTTATAATCCGGCTAAAACACTTTTTCTTCAGAAAGGAGAATCTCATGGATCGTTTATTCAAAACGGCGGAGATATGCTTGTCATTCAGGCTGAGGAAAGCTGGAGGATCTGGAATACTACCAGTAATGTATAGGTGATAATATGCGCCAATTAATTTCTACGAAAAAAATTTATAAAATTTATAGGATTAACCATTTAGGTCGCAATTGCAAAGTATCTGAGGGGTTGTTTTTCATTAACCACTCTATCAGTTAAGGATTGTCCTCCCCCTAAAGCTTTATTGTACAAGTCCTCCTCGGTTCACCCCCTCCAGAGGGGGACATAACAGCCCTTCATAGCAATGCTTTTTTGTTACAAATGTTCGTTGAATTTTTAAGGATAGTTTTGGTGTAGCCATGTCCCCCTCTGGAGGGGGTGAATTTCAAGCTTGGCACATATTCAGGTTTTAGGGGGAGGATGGCGTATCTCTTTTACTCCCGCGCGTGCCGGATGATTTCGTTTTGTATGTTTTTAACAACAGGGAAATTATGTAAAATAGCCTTCTAGTAAGGCTTTGCGCATTAAATACTTAATCCTAAAAATTTATTTTTCCGCGTTTAGTATTTCGGCCATTTCAGCAATGTCGAAGAAATTGCTGGCGGAAGGTATAAATGTTGAATGCTTCATTTTTTCTTTCCACGCTGTAATTTTTTTATTCCATATCTCAGCGGCTTCCTTTGTGTTACCCGAAGAAGGTTCATTGCTGTGAAGTGACTGTACCATATCAGACAGTTTATATGAAACCCTGTTTGGCTGGCCATTATTTTCGTACAGGAGGATATAATTACCGTCTGAATAACTCACTTTTTGGGAAGAGATTATTTGTGCGGATTCATTGTGGTTTGTTTTTAACCCAACACCAGCATTAGTATTTTTAATGGAAGAGATTACCGGATTTCCTTTGACAGGAACGATATCCGCTGTTTTAGATTCGTTATTTTTTGAAGCAACATCTCCAGATAGATTTTCTGTATTTGGCTTTACTTGAGACAGTTTATTTACTGTCAGGTTTTTTTCCAGATCCTGATTTGTATCAGTACTGATGTTTTCCAGTAAAGGGCTGTCCTGGAAATTTAAACCTGCAGCCAGGTCCTTGACACCCACTTCATCGGGTTTATTATTAAATAAAAAAACAAGCAGTGCTGTAAACAGACCAATTCCGGTTATGGCAGCTGCATAGGATAGCGTTGTGCGGCGGAATTTGTGCAGAAAAGGAACAGAAGCTGGAATATCCTTTTTCTCTATTTGGAAACTAATATTTTCCCAGACGTTGGCAGGAGGTGTAACTGTATATTCATTCAGGGATTGGCGGATTTGGTATGGTTCATCCGCCAATACTTTTTTCATTTCATCCCAAATCCCGGGTGGTGGGAGTTCTTCATGCTGATATAGTTTCTTTTGCCACTGCATTCTTTGTAAAGGCCTTAAGAAGCCTGGTTTTTTTGGTTATTGACTAAATTTTGCAGTATGGCCTTGGCCCTTGCTAATTGTGATTTACTGGTTCCTTCGCTTATACCCATCATCTCTGCAATTTCCCGATGCGTATAGCCTTCAACCACATATAAGTTAAACACGGTTCTGTAACCGGGAGATAATGTTTGGATGAGTTTGACCAGGTCTTTGACAGCCAGTTTGTCAAATGCACTCCATTCTTTATCCTCCACATTATTTTCCTGTGATTCCGAAACAGGGTACAGATTAATGGATTTTCGATAATGCTCAATGGCGGTATTCACAAAAATCCTTCGCATCCATCCTTCAAATGATCCTTCCCGGCGAAATTTCCCCAGGTTGCGATAGACTTTAATAAATCCTTCCTGCAGGATATCCTGCGCATCTTCCACATGGCCCGAATACCGAAGGCATACAGCATACATCTTAGGCGAGTATAGCTTATATAATACCTCCTGCATTTTAGGGTTTCCGTCTATGCAACCCTGTATTATGTCGATTTCTGATATGTTTTGGTTGCTTGGTTGATTCATTGGATGCAAAAAAACTTATTATTAAGGGATAACCAATAGATTTTCTTCCTTATTCAGCATTTTTTTGTAAAAAAATGATCAATTGATCCATGGCTTTTCGGCGATGGCTAAACTTGTTTTTCTCGTTTTTATCCATTTCTGCAAAAGTTTTTCCCCCTCCTTCAGGTATAAAAAGCGGATCATACCCAAAGCCCTGGGTTCCTGAAGGAGTCAGGCTGATTTCACCAGGGCAAATACCGGTAAATTGGTACTCTTTATGGTTAAATATGAGAGAAATGACTGTCCTGAACCTGGCTTTTCTGTTATCAACCCCTTTCAGGTTTTCGAGGAGTTTTGCCATATTTTTTTCCGGATCATTTGTTTCACCGGCATAACGGGCTGATTTTACCCCTGGTTCACCATGTAATGCATCAACTTCCAGCCCGGTATCCTCGCTGAAACAGTTTTGCTTTGTAAGTTCATGTATGGTAGTTGATTTTTCCCGGGCATTGGCCTCCAGGGTATCATGCGGTTCAGGGATGTCTATATGTATACCCGCTTCTTTTAATGTAATGATCTCAAATCTGTTTTCCAGGAGGTGCCTGATTTCATCAACTTTATGCTGGTTATTGGTAGCGAAAATGATTGTATTCATTCCTTCAGGATAAAAAGAGTTGTTTTAAGCCGGTCCATAATTTCCGTTTTATCGTATCGTCCTGCTGCAGGCCCTGTAAGGGAGGAGAACTAAGGAAACGAATATCCATAAATGATTGTACCTGGAAGTCAGGGAAAAGAACCGGCATATTGATACTGGCCTGTTTTACACCAAAAAGCAATACGATTTTGGGCTTAAAATCCTTTACCATTTTTTGGTATGTAATATCTTCCATTGTGGCAAAATTTACAATAACTACATCGTTGAGTGTAAGTTTGCAGGCATGCAGGATGGTTAACAAAAAAGTGAGATCAGCGTCAGAAATCACCTGGGCATCTATGTTATTTACCAGGATAAGCACTTGTTTCTGGTTATTTCCAAGGATATTATCTTTTAAATCCGGTTTTTTATCGTTCGTTTGCTGAATCTCGTTTAATTCAACAAGTGATTCTTTAAATAAATCCCGGAGCAGGAAGCCGGGAAGCTGAAATTGTTCAAAATTCATGGATGTATTAGTCTTATAATATATGAATTAGGCTTCAGGTTCTCCCTTTTTTTGTTTCTTTGTATTAAAAGTAAAGCTAATGATTGATGTATTGGATATGAAAATTACCCTTGCTCAAAGATCAAAACTACAGGATATCAGCCTCGATCACCTTCCATTTGGGAAATATTTTTCCGACCATATGCTGGAGGCGGATTATGAGAATGGAGAATGGAAGAATGTTGAAATCAAGCCATATCAGCCGTTATTATTAGAGCCCTCACTGGCAGCCTTACACTATGGTCAAGCCATTTTTGAAGGAATCAAGGCATATCGCGACCAGCAGGGAAACGCAGCTATTTTCCGTCCATTGGATAATTTCAAACGATTTAATATTTCTGCAGAAAGAATGCAGATGCCCGCAGTACCTGAAGAGATCTTTATGGAAGGAATGCGCCAATTGATTAAGATTGACCAAGACTGGATACCAGCCATTGCCGATCATTCTTTGTATATCCGGCCATTTATGTTCTCCAGTGATCATGTAATTGGTGTTAAGCCTTCTGAATCATATAAGTTTATGATCATTTTAAGTCCCACCGGGCCTTATTATATAGCGCCAATGCGCATTTATGTTGAGGAGAAGTTTGTACGTGCCGCTCCGGGTGGGGTGGGGTATGCTAAAGCCGCCGGGAATTATGGTGCTGCCATGTATGCAACGGCACATGCCAAGAAGCAGGGATACGACCAGGTTCTTTGGACGGATGCTTTTGAGCATAAATATGCGCAAGAGATCGGAACCATGAATGTATTTTTCATTATTGGTAATACGGCGGTGACTCCTGACCTTTCATCCGGTACTATTCTGGCTGGAATTACCCGTGACAGTGCCATTACCATGCTGCGGGAGGCAGGATTAACTGTAGAAGAAAGGCCAATATCTATGGATGAAGTTTCTGCCGCTTATGATGCCGGAAAACTAACAGAGGTATTTGGTACAGGAACTGCTGCAACCGTTTCACTCATTAAAGAATTGAAATTCAAGGAAAAAATCATGTTTTTTGATACAAATAACACACCGGTTTCAAGTGGTTTGAAAAAAAACATGGCAGATATTAAGGAAGGTAAGCTGCCAGATACCCATGGCTGGCTCTATAAAATATAGGATTAATGGCCGGTGATTAAGAAAACAAGGGGTGCAGGAAGAAAAATTTATAAAATCTCTGTATTTTTTGGTATCTCCTTTTTGCTAATTACTTATTTACCCCTACCTTTGCCGTCCCGTTAAAATAAGGGTAGAATGCCAACTATTCAGCAACTAGTAAGAAAGGGAAGAGAAATCATCCGTGCCAAGAGTAAATCGAGGGCTTTGGATGCGTGCCCACAGCGCAGGGGTGTTTGTACCCGTGTGTATACCACCACTCCTAAAAAGCCAAATTCGGCACTTAGGAAAGTGGCCAAAGTGCGTTTAACCAATAAAATAGAGGTGATCGCCTATATCCCGGGTGAAGGACATAATTTGCAGGAACACTCAATCGTGTTGATCCGTGGCGGCAGGGTAAAAGATCTGCCTGGTGTTCGTTACCATATTGTAAGGGGTAGCCTGGATACTGCCGGTGTAAAAGACCGCAAAAAGAGCCGTTCCAAATATGGCACCAAGCGTGATAAGAAAGGCGCTGCTAAAAAGTAAATTAACATACCAGAAATTCTAAATAATGAGGAAAGCAAGAGCAAAAAAATTACCACTGGCACCAGATCCTAAATTCAATGATCAATTGGTTAGCCGCTTTGTGAATAATCTCATGTGGCAGGGTAAAAAAGGTGCTTCTCTGACAATTTTCTACGATGCTGTGGAAAAAGTAGCCAAGCAAACCGGTGAAAATGGTTATGAAGTTTGGAAAAAAGCTTTGTCAAATGTAACCCCTGGTGTTGAAGTTCGCAGCCGCCGTATAGGTGGTGCCACTTTTCAAATACCTTCTGAGGTTCGTCCAGACCGTAAAACGTCCTTAAGTATCAAATGGCTGATACGTTTTGCGCGTGAAAGAAATGGCCGTAATATGGCAGATAAACTTGCCAACGAAATTGTAGCTGCAAGCAAAGGTGAAGGTGGTGCTTTTAAGAAAAAAGAAGATACCCATCGCATGGCTGAAGCCAACAAAGCATTCGCGCATTTCAGGGTATAATTAACCTTGTTTTTATATTATCTAAGGCCGGTTGGAAAATTCCAACCGGCTTTTTTGTTGTTTTTACGACGGTATTAGAAAATCTACGCAACTTTTCATCGAAGGATAACGCACATTGGTCGAATTACGTAAGTGGGTATACGTAAAAATCCAATTTCACAAGTCATTCATACTCACATTTTTCAACACATCAACATCATCTTTTTATCGTTTTTACGCATGGCACCATTCAATGTGTGATGGTGTAACTACTTGCATCCATCGTAGAATCACTTTTTCTTTGTACTGTAATTGTACTGTACCCGATCCTTAGAAAAAGCGTAACTTATGAAAACAAGATTTTTTATCCAGGTAGTTCTGATCAGTGTAATACTGACAGTATCTATCGCTCCGGCTTTCTCCCAGGCCTGCAGCACTTTAGTTGTTTCCTCTGTACCTACAGAATCACGTTGTATGTCTACTGGTTATATTACTGTAACTGCCAGTGGTGGTTCCGGTTCATATAATTACAAAGCAACCGGACCCGTAACAACTTCTTACACTTCATCGAATGTGATTACCGGTTTATCGGCTGGTAATTATACCGTTACGGTGAAAGACATTGTTTCAGGATGTGTAAAAGATGAGTTTAATGTAATTGTCAGCGGTTCTTATGTGGACCCGCGTTTTTCATTAATCAAAACAGATGAAACCTGCTTAAACAGCAAGAATGGTACCGTTACAGTAACCGGCTTAACCGGAGGACGTGGACCATTTTCATATACCATTGTTGCTCCATCACCGTTTGGTGTAGGCACAACAAACGGAACCGGTGTATTTACCGGTTTACAGGGTGGTGAGTATGCCATTCAGCTTAGGGACTCTTGCGGTGGTATTCAGACCAGGAGAGTTACTGTAAATGCATACGACTGGTGGATTGATATTTTGACCGGAAATCGTAACAATTGTACCAATGCAGATTTTTCTTTTACGTTAAGAGATAACAGGGGTAATACAAACACTTCTGGTTCTGTTTTCTCAACGTTTACATATGGCGTTGTAAGATCTGCCGGAGATACCGCATGGTTTGCCAATAGAAATTTCACTTTTGATATTCAGACCCGCCGTTCCTTAACCCTTGTTGCAAAAGATGGTTGCGGTAACGTGAAATCTACAAACTGGAATGTCAACCCGGTGCCAGGAGTAGCCGGTGCAGCAAGCACTTCACAACAATCATGTAACAGTTTTTCAGCCAGCATAACAGGACAATCAGGATTAACTAATCCTCAGTATACTTTGTTTACCAGTGCCAATGTGCTGGTAAGTACCAATACAAACGGTAGTTTCAGCGGTTTTCCTGCCGGGTCATATTATATAGACATTCGCGATAATTGTTATGATACAACCATTCGCAGGAATTTCACCGTGAGCCAACCGGTTCCTTTCCTGAACCCAACAGTAACTACAACACGTACCGGATGTAAGACCTTTGATGCAACTGCTACCGGCCTTACAAATTTCACCAGCCCGACATTCAGGTTGTATGATGCGTCAAGCACCCTGCTGGCTACACAAGCCACAGCTACTTTTACGAATCTGACAAATGGATCATATAGCATCCAGGTTCAAGATGGTTGTACTGGAACTATTCTGACAAGAAATTTTACAGTTAATGATCTGGTTCCATCTATAAATGCCAATGTAACTATTTCAAATGCAGGTTGTGCTGATGCAACTGTCAGCATAGGTGGCCAGACAAACCTTAATAACCCTCAGTATTGTTTATATAATGCAGGAAATGTTTTAATATCATGTAATACAACCGGTACTTTTAATAATGTGGTTTATGGTAGTTATACAATGCGCATTACCAACAGCGCTGCTTGTTATGATACAACCATTGTAAGGACAATTACCCTTAATAAATCAATGCCTTCAGTTGCGCCAAGCCTTACGGTTACCCGTAGCTGTAATACAGTAAACATTAGTATCGGGGGCCAGGCTAATATTGTAAATGCTCAATATTGTTTGTTTGATGGCAACAACGTACAGGTAGCTTGTAACAGCACAGGTGTATTTAATAATATGCCTTATGGTACTTATTGTATGGATATACGTAATGATGCTGCTTGTTATGATACGGTTATCCGCAGATGCGTGACAATAAATAAAAATATTCCTGCCATTGGTGCAGTTAATTTAAGCAGCACTTTCTGTAGCGGGTTTACCGCAACTGTTGCTTCACAGAGTAACTTATCAGCACCTTCGTTTCAATTGAAAAACAGCCTCGGAGTTGTTATAGCAACAAACGGTACAGGTATCTTCACTAACCTTGCTTATGGCAGTTATAGCATCGAGATGCAGAATGATATGACATGTTACGATACATTGATCATCCGGAATTTCTCAGCTACCCGCCCTGCACCTAATGCCGGAAGTGTAACTGTAAACGGACAAACATGTACTACATTTAATGCTGATTTTACCGGTGAAGTGAATGTAACAACACCTGTATATTATCTTGTAAATAGTGTAGGAGATACCATCGCAAACAATGGTAGTGGTACATTCAATAATATTGCGTTTGGAAGCTATTGCATACATATGCGTGATAATTGTTATGATACTTCGATCATCCGTTGTTTCACAGGTAATCCTATTGCTGTAAATACAACTGTAACTGCACAGGCGAGTTGTGTGATTAATGCAACAGACATCCGTATCCAGTTTACCAGTGGGTTTGCGCCATATACCGTTAATGTTTTTGATCCGTTCAATGTACAGGTTGGAACTGTTACCACATCAAGTAATCCAGCATGGGTAACCGGCCTTCCCGGCCTTGCACCTGGTTTGAAATACCGTGTGGTTGCGTCAGATAATTGCGGAAGAACTGCTACAACGTTGGTTTCACCTGTTATATCAACCTTTAACAAATCAGCCAGCATTATTGCCAAATGCCCTTCCGGTATTTACCAGAATGGTTCATCTAACCTGGTAACAACCGTTACATCAACACTAGGTACAGTATATCCTTTGATTATAAAGAAAGATGCATCAGCTGTTTCAATGGGGTATACAACCCAGGTTGGAAATACGTTCACGTGGGTTGATCTTGAACCGGCCACTTATGTGGTTATGTATGACCTGCCAGGATCATGTACCAATATGGTTTATGATACCCTTACTGTAAAACCATATAATTTCCCTGCCCTGAATAATTCAGCAGCATACCAGTGTGATAATAATGATTTCAGTGTGGGAGCCTCAATATCCGGTGGTTCTGCTCCGTATTCTTACCAGGTTATTGGAAGTGTTCCTTCTTTACCATCTATCGTTACTGCACCACAAGCCAGTCCTGTTTTTGCGGTGACAAACGGACAGATCTATTCACTGATACGTTTACGCGCCATTGATGCCTGTGGAAATGCCACTTTGAACGACGTAAGTATCCTTCCTTTAGCTAATGTTGTGGTGAGTTCCAGCAGTGCTTGTTACTATAATAGTGTTACGCTAACAGTAGATTCTGTTTCAAATGCTACTTATAAGTGGTTTAAAAAGACAAGTGCAACAGATAGTGTTGAGGTAGGTAATTTACAAAGCTTCAATATACCTTATCTCCTGCCTACCGATACCGGAACATATGTTGCCAAAGTAACAGTAAACAGTGGTTGTTTAACTAAACTGACTTATTACAATCTTACCACAGCATGCGGATTGATACTTCCTACAAAAGAAGTAACCCTTACCGGTAAGAAACTTGAAACTGCAGCAGAATTGAACTGGGCGGCAAAAGAAGAGAAAGGGGTAAAAGAATATGTAGTAGAACGCAGTAATACAAAAGATGGTCAGTATAATACGGTAGGTTCTGTTAATGCTAAAAATAACAATGCAGCCAGTAATTATTACATCTTCCAGGACAGCAGGCCCGAAAGCGGAATGAATTACTACCGTCTTCGTATAGTTGATGAAAATGGCAAGTCGGCATATAGTAATATAATTATGCTGAACTGGACTTCTAAAGGAGTAAGGTTCTATCCAAACCCGGCAAAAGATGTGCTCAACATTGAAGTGAACAGTGCGATGAACCAGGATATTAAATTCACCCTGTATAATGTTTCCGGACAACTGATGCAGGAGAAAACGGTAAAGAATATCCAGCACGGTGTTATACAGTTCTATCGTCAGCAAATGAAGCCGGGTATGTACCTGGTAAAAATGACCGACCTGAAAACCGGTGAAGTAAATACCGAAAAAATACTTTTCCAATAGTTTTTCTAAGTACGCATCAAGGGTAAATGAAAGGGCCGCCTGGGAGGGCGGCTTTTTCTATGGTGGGAAAGGGAATAAAGAATATTGAATAAAGAATAAGGAATAAAGAAGTGAAAGGCAAATTCTAATGCAAGTCATGAGTCATGAGTCTTGAGCCAGGAGTCAACAGCTTATACTGTTTTTCTAAGTCTTAGTGACTTTGCGGTTAAATGTATTGACTACAGATGCTAAAATAATCTGTTAAATAAGAAGAACGATGTACCAATTTTCCCACACTTAATCATATATGGCTTTTTATTTTTACCTTTGCACCCTCAAAATGGGTTTGAGCGGAATTTTCTTTTTATCAGATTGGTAATCAGTGAGTTGGAAAAATTTAAGGATGGATTTGTCAGAATATAGGCATATGGCAAGTTAAGAAAATCAAGATCAAACCCGGTAAGAACTAAAAATTATCAACAACAATAGTCATGGCAGACTTAAAATTTCAGCGAAACTTTGGTATTGCGGCGCATATTGACGCCGGAAAAACAACCTGTACAGAGCGTATTCTTTATTATACAGGGATGTCCCATAAAATCGGGGAAGTACACGATGGTGCAGCTACTACAGACTGGATGGAGCAGGAAAAGGAGCGTGGAATTACCATTACTTCCGCAGCTGTAACCTGTTTTTGGAATTTCCCTACAAACCAGGGAGAACCTGTTGCGGACACTAAAAAATTTAAATTCAACATTATTGATACTCCTGGCCACGTGGATTTTACCGTTGAGGTAGAGCGTTCCATGAGGGTTTTGGATGGACTTGTTGCCTTGTTTTCGGCTGTTGATGGCGTTGAGCCTCAGTCTGAGACTGTTTGGCGCCAGGCTAACAGGTACAAAGTTCCCCGTCTTGGTTTTGTGAATAAAATGGACCGTGCCGGTGCAGATTTCCTGAATGTGGTTAAACAGGTAAGGGAAATGCTGGGCGCAAAATCGGTACCCCTGCAATTGCCTATTGGCGCAGAAGATGATTTTAAAGGTATTGTTGATTTAATCACCAATAAAGGAATCATCTGGAAGGACTCTACCCAGGGGATGACCTATGAGGAAATTGAGATCCCGGCCGAATTGAAAGAAGAAGCTGAATACTGGAGAGGACAACTGATTGAAGCTGTTGCTGAATATGACGATTCTCTGATGGAGAAATTCTTTGAAGATCCGAATTTAATCAGCGAAGCGGAAATTCATGATGCTGTTCGGAAAGCAACAATTGACATGTCGATTGTACCTATGCTTTGTGGTTCTGCATTTAAAAATAAAGGTGTACAAACTTTGCTTGACTGTGTAGTACGCTACCTGCCAAGTCCGTTGGATGTTGAAGGTATCAAAGGGATCAATCCAGATACAGGAGAAGAAATCATGCGTCAGCCGGATTCAAAAGAACCATTTGCGGCGCTGGCTTTCAAGATAATGACCGATCCATTTGTGGGCAGGCTGGCTTTCTTCCGTTGTTATAGTGGTAAACTGGATGCAGGTTCTTATGTTAAGAACATGCGTAGTGGGAAAAATGAGCGGATCAGTCGTATTATGCAGATGCATGCCAATAAACAAAATCCCATTGAATTCATTGAAGCTGGTGATATTGGTGCTGCAGTAGGGTTTAAGGAAATCAAAACCGGGGATACGCTTTGTGATGAAGATCATCCAATCGTTTTGGAAAATATGTTTATACCGGAGCCGGTAATATCAATCGCTGTAGAACCCAAGACACAGGCGGATATTGATAAGATGGGGACAGCTATTTCCAAGCTGGTGGAAGAAGATCCTACATTACGTGTACGGACAGACGAAGAAACAGGGCAAACCATTCTAAGCGGAATGGGTGAACTCCATTTGGAGATCATTGTAGACCGTATGAAGCGTGAGTTTAAAGTTGAAGTTAACCAGGGTGCTCCGATGGTGGCGTATAAAGAAGCATTCCAGGCTACAATTGAACACAGGGAGACCCTTAAAAAGCAAACTGGTGGTCGTGGTAAATTTGCGGATATCGTATTTTCATTTGGTCCTGCTGATGAAGAATGGCTGAAAGAAAATCCCGGAAAGCAAATGCAGTTCGTGAATGATATTTTTGGCGGTTCCATCCCCCGTGAATTCATTCCGGCCATTCAAAAAGGTTTCGAGGCGTCAATGTCTAACGGTGTTTTGGCAAACTATCCGGTTGAACACATGAAAGTGCGTATCTACGACGGAAGTTTCCACCAGGTTGACTCAGACGCCATGTCTTTTGAATTATGTGCTAAAGGCGGTTTCCGTGAAGCTGCCCGTAAAGCAAAGCCTGTATTACTTGAGCCAATCATGAAAATTGAAGTGATAACTCCGGAGCAATACATGGGTGATGTTACCGGTGACCTTAACCGCAGAAGGGGAATGCTCGAAGGTATGGACAGTCGCGCTGGTGCACAGGTTATTAAAGCCAAAGTACCGTTGAGTGAGATGTTTGGATATGTTACACAGTTGAGGTCATTATCTTCCGGACGTGCAACATCCACTATGGAATTCAGTCATTATTCTCCTGCGCCAAATGGTATTGCAGAGGAAGTGATTGCAAAAGTAAAAGGGAAAGTAAACGCCTAGTTTTGAATATTTTCGACAGAAAAGCCCTGCATTTGCGGGGCTTTTCTTTTTCGGATACAAATTTGCCGGCATTCAGGGAAATATCTTTCTAAAAAAATACGGAGGGTAGTTTTATTTTTTTCTATAAAATTGCCTAAAACTCAAATACATTTCAATATTTTTCAAATGAAATGGAAGATTTTCAACAATTCATGCAGATTTCGAAGAAAGTGATCGTTCTGGAAAATATTCAAAAATCTGAATCAAATCTTTTGCTTGTATTGATTAAGCCCTTACCTTTGCACTCCCATTGAAAAGTGGGCTAAATAATATGTCTCAGAGAATCAGAATTAAACTACAGTCTTACGACCATAACCTGGTGGATAAATCCGCAGAGAAAATCGTTAAAACCGTACGCAGCACAGGTGCTGTAGTTACTGGTCCTATTCCTTTGCCGACTAGAAAGAAGATATTTACCGTGTTGAAATCACCACACGTAAATAAGAAAGCGCGTGAGCAGTTCCAGTTGTGTACGCATAAGCGTTTACTGGACATTTACACGTCATCTTCACGCACGGTAGATGCACTGAGCAAGCTCGATCTGCCAAGTGGTGTAGATGTTGAGATCAAAGCATGATAATCATCCTGTTACTTTTGGGTAACGGATAAACATAAGTTCTTTTTAATCATCTCCCAATTTTCCCCTGAAAAGGAAGAAGTAGGAGCGCTGATAGTCTAACAAAAATCCCGCATGTGCGGGAGTAAATATGAACAAGCCCTTCGAGGTTTGTTTACTGTTGGTACTTCCATCGTCCGCCGAAGCGAAAGCGCAGGCGGATATCCCGAAAGGATATTGAAGGTAAGGCTGATGGCGGTGTTAAACCGCCTACGCTCTGGCTTCGGCGATAAAAGGAAAAGGTCAACGGCAAACTGGGATTGAAGTTGAGGTTATCCTTACCCTCACTGTCCTCATAACCGAAAGGGGTATAAAAATTATACAATGAAAGGTATTATCGGAAAGAAAATCGGGATGACCAGCATCTTCAGTCCTGATGGTAAGCAGACACCCTGCACCATTATTGAAGCAGGCCCCTGTGTAGTTACACAAGTGAAGACCCAGGAAACAGATGGTTACACCGCAGTTCAGTTGGCTTATGGTGATAAAACCGAAAAGCATTCAAACGCATCAGAAAAAGGACATTTCGCTAAATCATCTTCTTCTCCCAAGCGATTTGTAAAAGAATTCCGCGATTTTTCTCTTGAAAAAAATATTGGCGAAGCCATAACCTGTGACATTTTCACTGAAGGTGAAAAAGTTGATGTGGTAGGTACTTCCAAAGGAAAGGGTTTCCAGGGTGTTGTAAAACGTCATGGTTTCTCCGGTGTTGGGCAACAATCACATGGACAGCACGATCGTCAGCGTGCTCCGGGTTCTATTGGTAACTCTTCTGATGCTTCCCGTGTATTTAAAGGTATGCGTATGGCAGGCCGGATGGGTGGCGACAGGGTTAAAGCCAGAAGCCTGAAAGTGGTGAAGATTTTCGCAGAGAAAAACTATATCCTGGTTGGTGGTTCAGTTCCTGGCCACAATGGTTCCATTGTACTGATACAGAAATAACTATTTAACTGAAGCGCTATGCAAGTAGATGTTCTAACAATAAGCGGTAAAAAAACAGGCAGGACAATTGAACTGCCCGAAGAAATATTTGGTGTAGATCCCAATAATCATGTGATCTATCTGGCGGTAAAACAATACCTGGCTGCACAGCACCAGGGAACACATAAGGTTAAGACCCGTGCCGAAGTAAAAGGTTCCAGCCGCAAGCTGCACCGTCAGAAAGGTACCGGCGGTTCCCGGAAAGGCAATATCCGTAACCCGTTATACAAAGGTGGTGGTACTGTATTTGGACCAAAGCCTCACGGTTATGATATTAAGTTGAACCGTAAAGTGAAAGACCTGGCTAAAATGAGTGCACTTACGCACAAAGCTAAAGCCAATGCCATTTTTATAGTGGAAGATGTTGTAATGGACGCTCCCAAAACAAAAACATTTGCAGGTATTCTCGATAATCTTAAGGTGGCAGATAAAAAGACCCTTTTCGTTTCGCCGGAATTTGATGAGAACGTATTTGCAAGTGCCCGTAATATACCTTCCGTGCTCGCTACAGTTTTATCTGATATGAATACATATGATGTAATGAATGCGGATATTTTACTGATGTCTGAAAGCGCAGCTAAGATATTCACGGAAGAAGAAGTTGAAGCGGAGGCATAATAAAAAGTGTACGTGAATTTTGTGGGAACAGGGTTCCGGATTAACAAACTAAAAAAACAAACGGCGTAATATGAAACTCGCTGAAGTACTGATCAAACCGATACTGTCTGAAAAAGCCAACCTGATGCAGGAAAAGAGAAGCATCTATTCTTTCAGGGTAGCTCGTAAGGCAAACAAACTGGAGATTAAGAAGGCCGTGGAAGAATTCTATGGAGTGAATGTTGCGGATGTAAGGACACTGGTAGTTCCTGCAAAAGCTAAGAGCCGTAATACCAAATCAGGTGTTATTTCTGGTCGCAAGCCTGGCTATAAAAAAGCACTGGTTACAGTAGCTGCAGGTGAGACCATAGATATCTACGCCAACGTTTGATCCCTTAACCGGAATCAACAAAAATTAAAATGAATGGCCGGCAAGGCCGCAAATATTGCAAACAGTTTAAAAATCCGCAGTGGCGGAATAAAAGTTTAGAAAATGGCACTGAAGAAATACAAACCGATGACAGCAGGCACCCGTTGGAGAATCGGGAACGCCTATGCGGAAATCACTTCGGATACACCCGAAAAATCATTGCTGGAGAAAGTTAAATCCACCGGTGGTCGTAACGTTCAGGGAAGAAGGGCTATGCGCTATATTGGCGGTGGTCATAAGAAAATGTACCGTGTGATCGATTTCAAACGCAACAAAGCGGGTATCCAGGCTGCAGTTGCCACTATTGAGTACGATCCAAACCGCACTGCATTTATTGCATTGCTGAATTATGTAGATGGTGAAAAACGTTATATCCTGGCCCCCCAGGGTTTACAGGTAGGCATGACTGTTATCAGTGGAGATGAAGTTGCACCGGAGATTGGAAATGCACTGATGCTGAAGAATATGCCCCTTGGTACCAACGTGCATAACATTGAAATGCAACCTGGCCAGGGCGGAAAAATAGCACGTAGTGCAGGTTCTTCTGCTCAGCTTACAAATAAGGAAGAAAAATACGCTATACTTAAAATGCCTTCAGGGGAATTGAGGAAAGTGCTGATCAACTGTTATGCAACAGTTGGTGTGATTTCCAACTCAGACCACAACCTGCAGAGCATGGGTAAGGCCGGACGGAATCGTTGGAGGGGTATCCGCCCACGTAACCGTGGTGTTGCCATGAACCCTGTTGATCACCCGATGGGTGGTGGTGAAGGTAAGGCATCAGGTGGACATCCACGTAGCCGTACCGGTAAGTATGCAAAAGGTGAGAAGACCAGGACAAGAGGCAAGGGCAGTGATAAACTGATCCTTCAGCGCAAGGATGGCAAGAAACTGGCGAAGTAAGAAACAGATAAATTAATTCGTAATTCGCAATTCGTAATTAACTATGGCTCGTTCAATAAAAAAAGGTCCTTACGTAGAGGCCAAACTGGAAAACAAGGTAGCTGTCATGAATGATGGTAAATCGAAGAAATCGGTGATGAAGACATGGAGTCGCCGCAGTACGATTACACCTGATTTTGTAGGCCACACTTTTGCTGTGCATAACGGGAATAAATTCATCCCTGTATATGTAACTGAATTTATGGTTGGACACAAACTCGGTGAGTTTGCCCCCACCCGTAACTTCAAAGGTCACTCCAGCAAGAAAATTTCATAATTAACCTGGGTATTCATGCGCGTAAAATGCATGTATCCAGTAATTGAAAAAGATATAACATGGAAGCAGTAGCAAAACTGAAAAATTATCCGACATCACCACGCAAAATGCGTTTGCTGGCCGACGCCATCCGTGGCCTTAACGTAGAAAAAGCAGTTGCCATGCTGGAGCACCATCCGCAACATAGTGCTATTCCCCTGCGCAAACTGGTTATGTCTGCCGTTAGTAACTGGAAGCAGAAGAATGAAGGAGCCGATGTTGGCGGACTGGTGGTAAAGACCATTTTTGTTGACGGTGCAAGAAGTATCAAAAGGATGCTACCTGCTCCCCAGGGACGTGCTTACCGCATGCGCAAGCGCAGCAACCACGTAACTGTAATTGTAGATGCGAAACAAATAAAAGATAACAATAACAAATAACTAATACATGGGTCAGAAAACGAATCCGATTGGTAACAGGTTAGGCATCATCCGCGGATGGGAAAGCAACTGGTACGGAAACAGGAAGGATTATGCCACAAAGCTCATCGAAGATCATAAGATACGCACCTATCTGAATGCCCGTATCAACAAAGGCGGCATTTCTAAGATCGTTATCGAGCGTACCCTGAACAAACTCATTGTTACGATTCATACATCCAAGCCCGGTATCATTATTGGTAAAGGCGGCGGAGAAGTTGATCGTATCAAAGAGGAACTGAAGAAACTCACCGGTAAAGAAGATGTACAAATCAACATCCTGGAGATTCGTCGTCCTGAACTGGATGCAAATATTGTAGGCGATACAATTGCAAAACAAATTGAAAATCGTATCAACTATAAGCGTGCCATTAAAATGGCCATTGCTTCAACACTCAGAATGGGTGCAGAAGGAATCAAGATCAAAGTAAGTGGTCGTTTGGGTGGTGCTGAAATAGCCCGTTCTGAAGAGATCAAACAAGGCCGTGTCCCTTTGCATACATTTCGTATGGATATCGATTATGCTTCTGTATTTGCCCTGACCGTTTATGGAAAGATTGGCATCAAGGTTTGGATCTGTAAAGGGGAAGTTTTAGCGAAGCGTGATTTGAATCCGAATTTTGTTGGTGGCAAGAGTGATGTAAGCGACCGCAGCGACAGAGGACAAGGTGGTGAAAGAAGGGGAGATGATCGCAGAGGTGGCGGACAACGTGATGATCGCAGGGGCGGTGGAGACCGTGACAACCGTGGTGGTGGCGGAAGAAGTGGTGGCGGTGAACGCAGGGAAAGGAGAAATTAATTTATAAAATATACAAGGGGCTTCTGCCGGGAAACCAAAAGGAGGCACCCTGTAACCAGAAATATAAGAGACAATGTTACAACCGAAAAGATCAAAGCACAGGAAGGCGCAAAAAGGCCGGATTCGTGAAGTAGCTAAAAGAGGAACCAGTATTTCCTTTGGCACCTTCGGATTGAAAGCAATGGAGCCTATTTGGCTGACTAACCGCCAGATTGAAGCTGCGCGCCAGGCGATGACACGTGCCATGAAAAGGGAAGGAAATGTTTGGATCAGGATTTTCCCTGACAAGCCGATCACACGTAAGCCACAGGAAGTAAGGATGGGTAAAGGTAAAGGTAACCCTGAGTTCTGGGCTGCCGTTGTTGAGCCGGGAAGAATTCTTTTTGAAGCTGATGGTGTTACACTTGAAGTAGCCAAAGCAGCATTTGAACTGGCAGCTGCTAAACTGCCGATCAAAACAAAGTTCATCACCAGCAGAGATTACGTGGCATAAAAAATTAGCGAAAGAAAAATCCAGATAACATGTCTAAAAAGATCGATTTCCAGAAAAGCCTTGCTTCACTAAACGAAAGTGACCTCAAGGCTAAGATTAAGGAAGACGAAGGTCGCCTGAAGAAACTGAAGTTTGCCCATGGTATTTCACCATTGGAAAACCCGGTAAGCATCCGCCTTCTCCGCAAGGAAGTTGCCCGTTTAAAAACGGAGTTACAGAAGAGGTTGCTCATGGCATAAAGAAAATTTCATCCGTGTTTAAAAATACGGGTGGCATTCATAACAGAAAGGCGGGTAAAACCAGCCTGACAAGAAAAAGCTAAACAATGGCTGAAGAAAGAAAAATTCGCAAAACTAAAACAGGGGTAGTCAGCAGCGACAAAATGGATAAAACCATCACCGTTGCAGTTGAGAGGAAAGTAAAGCACCCTATCTATGGTAAGTTTGTAAAGAAGACTACCAAGTTCCATGCGCATGATGATAATAACGAAGCCAAACCAGGCGATGTGGTTAAGATCATGGAGACACGTCCGCTGAGCAAGACTAAGCGTTGGAGATTGGTTGAAATAATTGAAAAAGCAAAGTAATGTTTTTTACTTTCCGGGTAAATCCGGTTGGTAATTCAGATAAAGTTTTAACTGCCCGACAGCATGCCGCCGAGGGTTTAAATGAAATAAGATGATTCAGCAGGAATCCAGATTAAACGTAGCCGATAACAGTGGAGCTAAAGAAGTGCTTTGTATCCGAGTATTGGGTAACAGCGGACAGGATTATGCGAAGATTGGCGATAAGATTGTCGTAACCGTAAAGGATGCAATTCCCGCAGGTGGTATCAAAAAAGGTACTGTTACAAAAGCGGTTATTGTAAGGACCAAAAACAAGCTTCGCCGGAAAGATGGTTCATATATCCGTTTCGATGATAACGCAGTTGTTCTGCTCAACCAGAGTGATGAGCCAAGAGGAACAAGGATTTTTGGCCCGGTGGCCCGTGAACTTCGGGATAAAGGTTATATGAAGATCATTTCCCTGGCTCCGGAAGTACTGTAAAAAGTACTGCATAACCGATCCAGATTTAAGAACAGAAAGACTCTAAAAAGAGTATAAACCATAAGAAAATGAGCAACAGATTCAAAGCAAAATTCAACATCAGGAAAGGCGATTCCATCGTGGTTATTGCCGGTGAGGACAGGGATCTGAAAAAGCCGCGTAAAGTACTGGAAGTATTTCCGGAAAAGTCACGCGTGCTGGTGGAAGGGGTGAATATCGTAACCCGCCACACAAAGCCTTCAGCGCAGAACACTAAAGGTGGACTGGTGAAGAAAGAAGCGTCTATACATATCAGTAATGTGATGCTTTGGGACGCAAAGAAAGGTGAAGCCACCAAGATCAAGCGCAGCAGGGAAACTGGTAAATTAGTACGTATTTCAAAAAAATCCGGGGAGGTTATTAAATAATGAGTACCGCAACATATACACCGAGATTGCAGAAGAAGTATCATGATGATGTGATACCTGCTTTAATGAAGAAGTTCGAATACAAGAGTATCATGGAAGTTCCAAAGCTTTCCAAGATCTGTCTGAACCGTGGCGTTAATGGCGCTGTGGCAGATAAGAAACTGGTTGATATAGCTGTGGAAGAAATGACTATGATCGCCGGACAAAAGGCAGTTGCAACGATGTCTAAAAAGGACATTTCTAACTTCAAGCTTCGTAAAAACATGCCAATTGGCGCAAGGGTAACGCTGCGTGGTGCAAAAATGTATGAGTTCCTCGACAGGCTGGTAGCATCTGCCCTTCCAAGGGTGCGTGATTTCAAAGGGGTTAATGAGAAATCATTTGATGGCCGTGGTAATTACACCTTAGGTATTACCGAGCAGATCATTTTCCCTGAGATCGACATCGACAAAGTGAATAAGATCACTGGTTTGGATATCACTTTTGTGACAACTGCCAAGAATAATGAGGAAGCCTATGAACTGCTGAAGGAAATGGGCATGCCTTTTAAAAACGCGAAAAAAGACTAATATTTATAACGAACAGCAGAGCGGCTAAACACCGTTCGGGTTCTGTCAGACAACTTTAAAAAGTATGGCAAAAGAATCAGTAAAAGCCAGGCAAAGGAAAAGGGAAAAGATGGTGGCTCAGTATGCCGAGAAACGTGCAGCTCTTAAGGCCGCAGGTGACTGGCAGGCATTGGACCAGCTTCCCAAGAACTCTTCCAAAGTTCGCCTGAAAAACAGGTGTCAGTTAACGGGTCGTCCTAAAGGGTATATGCGTTATTTTGGCTTATCCAGGGTAACCTTCCGTGATATGGCATTGTCCGGAAAAATTCCAGGTGTAACCAAGGCAAGCTGGTAACACAAGTAACTTCCTCCGGGAAGCAGAAAACAAGTTTTCAACGTAAAAAAGAACCGAAATACTCCTCTTAACAAGAGGAATAAGGAGGGCATAAAATATGACAACAGATCCTATAGCAGATTTCCTTACGAGAATCCGCAACGCTCAAATGGCAGGTCACCGTATTGTTGAGATACCAGCGTCAAACCTGAAGAAGCGCATGACCGAAATTTTGTACAACCAGGGTTATATCCTGAAGTATAAATTTGAGGATGATTCTAAACAAGGTGTGATCAAGATCGCTTTGAAGTATGATTTGGCAACCAAAGAGCCGGCAATCAAAACCCTTGAAAGGGTTAGCCGTCCGGGCCTTCGTCAGTATTCCAAGCCGGTTGATTTCGTCCGGATGAAGAATGGCTTAGGTGTAGCCATTGTGTCTACATCCAAAGGGGTGATGACTGATAAAGATGCGAAAGCACAGAATGTAGGTGGAGAAGTACTCTGCTACGTTTATTAATAAATACACGGGCACGGAAATGAAAATGATTCCGTGTTCCGTTCGCCGGAAGGCAGCGCACTAAGTTTTCTATACGGAACTGAAACCGCCGTCCGACAGCACAGATCATTTTCACTTTTATAAAAAGACTAAAATAAACAATTATGTCTCGTATAGGTAAGAAGCCAGTTGCCATGCCCGCCGGAGTTAGTATTTCCGTTGGCAAAGACAACGTCATCACTGTTAAAGGTCCAAAAGGTGAATTGAAACAAGCCATTGATCGTGATATCGTGGTGGAAGTAAATGATAAAGAGGTTGTATTCACCCGTCCTACAGATCAGATCCGCCATCGTGCCATGCATGGTTTGTATCGTGCCCTTGTTGGTAACATGGTAACAGGTGTAACTGAAGGTTTCAAAAAAGAGATGGAACTCGTGGGTGTGGGTTATAAAGCCTCAAACCAGGGTAACCTGCTTGATCTTTCACTGGGTTATTCTCACAATATTGTTTTCGAAATTCCTAAGGAATTAAAAGTGGCTACTTCACAGGAAAAAGGTGATAACCCTCGTATCGTTCTGGAGGGTGTAGATAAACAACTTCTGGGTCAGGTTGCAGCAAAGATCCGTGGATTGAGGAAGCCGGAACCATACAAAGGAAAAGGTGTGAAATACAAGGGTGAAGTGGTAAGACGTAAAGCTGGTAAATCAGCT
>JAHEEX010000149.1 GCA_024640465.1 Sphingobacteriales bacterium
TCAAGACCCGGCCGAACGAAATGACCTGGCGGCCCAAAACCCAGATAAGCTAAAAGAAATGCTTATACTTTGGGATAAGTATGCGAAGGAGAATAATGTGATCATACCCGATCGCACTGTGTTTGAAACATTGGAAGATCAATTACCACAAAGGTTCCCTGTTCAGGAAGGCTATCCTCCGCTTATTAATATCAGGCAATTTATTCCGCCTAAAAACATGATGGCTGAACCTAAAGAATTAAAGAAAAATTAATCATGAATAACTCTATAAAGTTTATCAGCATGCGTGCAGGTAATTTTTCGATAGCACTGGTTATAGTCATGCTTTGTGCATCCATTTCCGGTATGGCCCAGGGCGATGGTCCACGTTTTTATTGGAAAGGTTTGATGGGAACCAATGCAGTTCCTGTTATAGCCAGCTCCATGGGTGGCAATGCCAACCCGTATAATCCGGCTCTTACTGTTATTCCCGGTTCTGAATTTAAAGCAAGCATGGCCATGGCTGGTTATGCCAAAATGCTGCCGGTGGGCAAACGTTCGGGATTGGTGTCGCTCATCGTTCCCATGGGAAATCTTGCAGGCACAGCTACCCTGGGTGGCCGGAGCTATAGCAAAACTGCCAGGGGATTTGGAGATCCCATGCTGATGTTCGATGTAAATGTGATAGGGCCAAAAGCCATTATGAATATCCCCGACATGCTCCGGTATCAACCAAAATTCTCGGTTGATTTGTTGGGCAGCCTTGCCATTCCAATAGGAACTTATGACAACCAAAGCCCCATCAACATGGGCCAGAACAGGTGGTATGGCCGCATTGGAGCACCCGTAGTCTGGCAGCTTGGCGCCTGGGTGCCTGGCAAGCGCACAACGCTCGAATTTTTGCCCGCCGTGTGGCTCTTTGGTCCCAACAATGATTTCACCGGAAAGACCCTGGAAACCGCGCCCATGTTTCAGTTGGAAGCACACCTTACCCGCGACTTTATGGAAAAACTCTGGGGCTCCATTGATGTCATTTCCTACTCAGGAGGTAAGGCCACCATTGATGGTGTGGAAGGCAGCAGCCTGAATAACCTTGGCATAGGTGGAACACTGGGCTACCAGATAAACGACAACATGCAGATGAATTTATCCTACTCTTCCACCGTGAACGACAAGAATCCCGAAGACCTTAAGATAGACGGGTTTCGCATGACGCTCATTTTTGGATGGCACAAGCTGGTAGAGGGAATGCATCGGTTAAAGTCCAATGAGTAGTAAGTTATCAGAAAATCCTTTGCGCCTTCTTCGCCAGACGAAGCTTTTGCGAAGTCTGGGTTTCTTTGCGGTTAAATGTATTACACCAGCAAGCCTATTAATTTCTGCATAGACTCACCCCCCGCCTGCTGCGCAGTCGGACCCCTCTCTTTAAAAAAGAGAGGGGAGCAGCCAACAGCCTCCTCATTGTTTACAACTTCATTAAACACTGAACTATTAAAATCAATGATTGCGATGAAGGGCTGTTTACCCCCTCTCTTTTTTAAAGAGAGGGGTGGCCACGCCCTGGCGTGGATGGGGTGAGTCTTAACTATTTTTTCTTTGCGGTTAAGTGTATTACACCAGCAAGCCTATTAATTTCTGCAGTAATTCCACCACTGAAAATTGAATAAAGAAGATCGGTATAAAAGGAATAAAAAGTGATACCACCATTATCATAAGATCGCTTAATCTTACAGGAATAATGCGTAATTCCTGCAGTAAAATATATACGCCGGAATAATCAACCTGCATAGACGGATCAACTGTTTCTTCAGCTATTCTTTTTTCATTTCCCATAGGCCTCACCCATTCTTCCTCATACTTATTACTCAGGTTAGTTGCGGCTTTACTTAGCTCAAGCTGCCCCTCGTATTTTGTTTTGATCAATTTGCGCATGAAAAATATTAAAGGAAATAATACCAGGACAATTGAAAAAATGATGTACCCGAGTATTTCAATCCGTATGGCTTCGAATGTAACCATTTTGTCATTGAGCAGGTTAATCATAACTGTAGAAATCACCATTCCACAAACAACAAAAAACAACATAAAATTGCGCTGGGCAAGAAATATGATGCTAATGCCACCCGAGCCATCAGGATGTGTGGGCTTCAGGTTCAGTTTCATTTGTGAAATACGGAAAAGCAAAGCAATCCAGACTAAATATCTCCAAAGCCATCTGAGCAGCAGAAATTGAAAGACAGGTTTAGAAATATATTGCGCATATTTTCCTGCCATACTCAAAACTTCTTTCCCGTTGTTTTCAGCTAAGTACCATGATCCGGGATGATGCTCCGAAATAAAGTTAGTCATTTCTGCTGCAGGGCTAATGGCAAAGACTGTTATAGAAAGTAACATGATGATCTCCGACCATGCAGCATCTGTATATTTCTTTGCTTTGCGCAATGCCCCTGAAAAAAATTGCTCCTTATCTTCAGGAGCAATTAAAACTTCTGATATATACTGCAATACACGGGGTATTCTGCTGTAAACAATGGGCTTGATGAGTATCAGCATAGGAATACCAATCAGGATTCGTCCCTGTATGGCAATATCTTTCAGAAAAGGTAACCCTGTTCCCTGAAACAAAGTACCCTCAACTGCAGTTAACAGAACCAGTGGAAACCATGTAATACAGAGCACTATAAAAGCCAGGAGAACTGTTTTCCTGTCAAGCTTTAATTTTTTCAAAGCCCGGTTTATAAGTCCGGATTCAATGAGTGAAAAATTATCTTCGTTGTTTAGAGAGCTCTTCATTTTTACTTTTTCGCTTTTTTGCCTTTTTTCTTTTTCTCAAAGAATCCTTTAACTTCCTGATGATCAAGATACACTTTCAATGTCATTCCAAATGCATCCACTTCCTGGATCTCTGGTTGGTGCGAAAACTGGTGGTTCCAGAAAATCTCGTAATTCGCCCGTTTTAATACCTTTATTTCAACCCCCAGTTGAGTCCTTAATCGATTTACAGCAGAATTGCCGAAATTGAGATAATATTCAGCAAATCCAGTGGCCGTAAAAGTTAGGAACTCCGTATGCAGGTCCTTTTCAAACATCAGTTTCGGTCGATACCTGCTGTTAAATTCCCCATTCTTAAGGCGCCAGTCAAAGCGGTTTTTCCAGGTGAATAAGATTTTATAAGGAAGGTAATAACGGGCATTTGCTTCTGTAACAATCATGCTTTCTTTAAAGGGATCTTCTGCACTTGGAGGTGTAGCACTATACTGAAATCCGCCTCTTATCCACAGGAATTTTCCCGGCAGGCTATCCGGATGGTTTGGTCGAAATATACTTGTAATAGGATAAGTGAAGTGGTCAACAAAAACACCAATGGCACCATCTGTATAGGAAGACTCATCCAGTTTAGTACCACCAATGGTTCCATACACCCTGAATTTTTGATTGATCCGGTAATAAGCATCTATGGATGGCCAAATTTCCTGCGATTTAAGAGCAAGCTGGGCTAAGGATTGCTCTGCAGAAAATGACAGCAACAGTAAAGCCACACAAATTCTACCATAGAATGCAGATTTCAAAATATCAGCTGAAAACTTCATCTTATTTACAACAACATGCAATTCTTCCGATTGTAATGCAGTTTTCAAACATTTTATTGAGTGCGCTATTTGCAGAAATTCTTTTCTCATAGCAAATTACTTACCCTGAATCTTCAGAAATTAAATCCAAACCGAATAACCGGTCCAAAAGTATCCATATCATATAAAAACCTGTCCTCCCCCTCACCTTTACTATAGTCTAAACTGATTACCCGGTACCCACCGGTGATATGAAATAATTTTGAGAACCGGTAACCGGCATATGCCTGTATTTGCCAGGCAAAATCGGAACCAATACCAAAACCCCCGATTTCACCGCGAAATTCGTAGATGAATTTTTTGACCTGGTTATTTTTAATACGTGCAATAAGCATGGGATCATACCAGGTTTGGGTTAGTTCATTTGACCTGTTGGTAGTTCCCCCGCCAATATTATTAACGTTAATGTCCACACCTAAATTGAGCGAATTCAGAATTCCCCCAAGGCCCAGTTCAAGCCAGGGTGTAACACGCCTCAGGCCTGCCAGTTCCCAGGCAAGCTGTTTGGCAGTTACATCACCAGTATTAATCAAATTACCTGGTGTCACATCCTGGTTTAGCTTCATGTAAATAAAATCTGTTGCAATGGTCCATTTGTCATTCGATGCTTCCAGGTTCAACATGGCACCCATTTGCAGGTTACTGAAAATGTCGCCCGGGTTGGCGTCCACGCTTACATCAGGCAGGTTTCCAATGCCTGTTTTCCCATTCATATTGGGAAACATAAGATAGGGCTCAACCAGGAACTGCCATTTTTTAGCATTTGCTGCATTGCTTTGGCTTTCCTGGGAAAACGAATGTTGAAAACAAAAAAATGCAGAAAGTATAAAGATGTATTTGGAAATATTTCTGAAGTTGATCATGGCAATTTCTTTAAAGTAAGAAATAGTTCAACCGCTAAGTCAGAAGGAATACACAAAAGTTATAACAATAAAAACTATTGATTTGGCATCGAGAACTGATATCCCAATTGCCTTAACACATCCGCTTCATTATAAAAAGTTCTACTCAATACAATCTTTCCATTTTCAATTTTATACACTGAATTAACCCATAAAACAACAGGCCCCCTCCCATCTTTGTATTTGAGGGTGAGTTCTGCCCAGTTGGCAACCCAATCGCCCTCAAGTGCTTCTTCACCTGGTTTTACGGTTACTGCAATATTCTGAAACCGGTTATACTTCATAGATTCATAAAGGTTTTCAGAATTATATTTAAAGCCCGCCAAGGCTTCAGTTTTGTTCACAGAATCGCCAAATGAAGGCCCAAAACCTTTATAATTTTCTGCAAGCAGGGTGTCCATTGTTTTAACATCCTTTGTTTCTACTGCATTCAGAAACTTTCTGGCCAGGGCGAGATTATCTGACTTGGTTTTATCTGCTGAAGATGTGCAGGAAAACAGCAAAGTAATTATGGCTGCGAATATGATAAGTTGCTTCATAAATAAATATTTTTATATAGTCTTTACCTGTTATTTTAATTTACATTACCGGCAAGAATAATCTTTCGGCTATAAGCAGTTGCCTATTATTTGATGGTATACCCTCTTCCTTCTATGCACACAGAGAACGCTTTCACAAAACTATTTTTCATATCCTGTTCAGATTTTGTAGCAGCAGCCTGCGCCTGTTGATTTTGCTGAGCCTGTGCCTGCTTCCCGGCCCTTCTGCCGGCAAGCCCACCTGCTACTGCACCAATTGCAGCACCTGTGCCTGCATCGCCTGCTATGGCACCAATGGCTACACCCACTGCTGCACCTTTGGCAGCACCTACAACCGCACCGCCGGTGGGGCCAGTTTCAGGTGGTGGCGCCTGTACTTTAGGAAGGTTTAACGGATCAATACCTGATTGTTCCATCGCCCATTTATAGCATTCAAATTCGTCTTCCTTTTGTTTCTGCTTGCTCTGATTTTTTGAAGGATACACATATAATTTCAACCCGCTTGATATCTGGTTGTACGTCATCTTTGACGTATCAGGTATAGCGGGTGGTGCGGCCTGCTGGGCATGTACCGATTGAAAAATGATGAGTATTAAAAACGGCAAAATTGTCCGTTGTAAGATGTGTAAAAAATAACTGGATTTCATATTTTAAATTTTAATTTTAGTTGCTCATTTTCCTTTATCTGATATCTGCTACATATTTAAACAATAGGCCAATCACTCTTCTTATTTAACTGCTTTTATTCATTTAACGAAAGCATAAAGTCAACCATCCTGTGCAGCTTATTTCTTTTTATTTTTACGCTCATTCTTTTTCTCTCTTTTTGCTTCCCTTTTTGCCTCTTTTTTTTCTTTCTGATATGCTTTTCTATTTTCCTTAGTCAGGATGACTGTTTCCTTTAACCCTGCAAATAATGATTTTAAAATGATGTTTATAAAGCCCTTATTCATATCCCGCTCTACGCTGAACTGAACTATTTTTTCCGGCATATTTGTGGAAACCGGGTTTGCTTCCGGCAGTATGGTATTGGCGGCAAAAGCCAGGGCCGTGCTTTTCCATTTTGCCTGGTCTTTAAGCGCCAGGTCAATATCCAGATCATGATATAAAAACTTCATAGAGCCGGTTGCATTTGTTCGATATGCTTTACCGGAAAAGGTCATTTCATCCAGGGTTCCCTTTTTGATTTTTGCGGGAGTAAAAGATTGTAAAAGAGTGTTTAAATCGGGCAAATAAAACTTGTCGATCCTGGCATCGAAGCTGAACTGAGGTTCCAGGTAACTGAACTGGAGATGTAGATTGAAGTGGGCTTTGTTTTCCAGCCAGGCATCTGCTCTTAACATCAGCATTTCACCGGAAGAAAGATTGGTAATATGCTTTAGTTCTGCAGTTCCCCGATGTATATTCGCTACTCCAAAACTGCCATCAGGTTTTCTTTCCTTACTCACAAGACTTACATTAGTGGCATTCACTTGCTTTATCAGTAGGGTCATTTTTATTGCCTGGATGGTCTGTCCCAGGTAAACCGGAAAACGCTTTGTATCAATTGGTTTTGTTTTGTCTTTGAAAATTGAAGCCGATACCTTATCCACTATTATCTGGTCAATCAATAATTTTCGGCCGTATATCAACGAATCAAATTGTACGCCATTTATCTGCAAACTACCCAGGCTACCCGAGAACTGTGCATGCTGAAATTGGTATCGCGCCTGCATGGCAGCATCACTGATATTGGGTTTAAAACTGACACCTTGTGTTTTTATGGATTTATCCCGGTAAGAAAGATCGAATGACTTGACGAAGAGATGATAAATACTGTCTTCTGTTTGGATGTCCAGTTCATTAATTCCGGTTTTGAAATCAGCAAAATGATACATCATAGTGTCTTTTGAACGCTGAACCTGGAGCGAATCAATTGACAAAGCATAATCTTTAAAGCTGATGTGCTTCAAAGCCATTTTCTTCATTTCACCGGTTGATTTTCCAATAGACAGATCAATCTTTTGGTAAGAAAATACATCCCTGCCCGGTTTCTGATCAAGTAACAGCCCCAGCACGTGGATGTTAATTTCCTGGATATTGAATTCCCTTTGCCTGGCAGAATTGGAAACATGGAATGTTGCGTCTGTAAGATGAAATTCTTTCAGAAAATAGGACTCGATGGTTCTCTTTTTATTTTTTTCTTTTTTAGATTCAACCAATGTGGTATCATTAAACGGGAAAAAAATGGGGTTTATATCGGCAATGGTAAAATCAATCCCCGGCGCATCTAATTCTATTTTATCAAGCCTGAGTATATTCTCTTTCAAAAGCTTTTTAATCTCAACATTTCCCAGCAGTATTTTACCGGCTTTTAAATGGAAGGAACTGTTGATATATGGATAACTATTTAAAGGCTTTTCCCTTGGCTGCAGGTCCACATTGTGAACGCTGATATTGCCCATTAGAAAATTGACACTTAGTTTTTCAAATTTTAATTCATATACATCCGAAATAAGGCTGTTATTGAAATTCTTCCTGAGTGCATCAGATAGCAGCTTGTTAAAATTGAGATATAAATAAACAGCGCCTGCAGTCAGGATGATCAATAAAACAGCAAGGACCCGTAGAATGGTTTTTCTAACCGGGTGCTTTTTTTTTGTACTGTTTGTTTCAATCTGCAGGTTGTTCATTACCAATTATCCTCTCTTCGGTTAAGTATAGACAATTACTTTTTTGAAATAATTGCATCTTCCTCATCCCCAAAAATTTTGTGATGAGGAAGATGCCGCAAGTCTTATTTTTTCTGTTCAATAGTAACCTTACCGATTTTTCCATTGAATTTTGATGATTTACCATAATCCGCTACATGGGTCCCGTCATCGATGCCTATATCAGCTAGATCATCAACAGAGAATATACCCGGCTGTGTTTTCTCCAGCCTGGCCTCAGCTACCTTATTACCATTGGCCGTAATCGTTCCAACACCTCCCTTGCCCATGCCGCCACCATCGTATTTAAAATCATACACCAGGGTATATTTTCCTGCAGGCAGTGGCTGGGAGGCCAATACATGCATTGACATCAAGCCCAGGTAATTGTAGCTAAAAGCAGGTTTCCCATTTTTCATATAGAAAGACAGGCCACCAAATCTTCCGCCCTGGCAAACAATTACACCGTTACCATTGGCTTTTACTTCCACATCAGCAGTTATAGTATATGATACATTTCTCAGGTCTATAAAAACATCAACACCCATTCCCCGCATGCCCTCTCCATAGGTAACAGATGTCCGGTTACCCATTACCGTTGGCCTACCCATCAGCGCCGCATTGGTTCTTTCCAGCAGTCGATCATCAAGAGGCAATACATGGAACTTTTCGGCTTCCTTCATGAACAGATCCTGCATGGCTTTCAGTTTATCGGGGTTTTGTGCCGCCAAATCAGTACTCAAACTGAAATCTTCATTCGTATTGTATAATTCCCATTTGTCTTGCTGGAGAGGATGCAAAGGCTTTTGCATCCAGGCGGGCCTATGGACTGTACGGGCAAACCATCCATCCTGGTAAATGCCCCTGTTACCAAACATTTCAAAGTATTGAACTTTATGTCGCTCTGCAGCACCGGCATCATTAAATGTATAGGCAATACTGGTACCCTCAATGGGATCCTGTTTGATACCATTTACCATGGTGGGCGAAGGTATTTTTGTCACTTCATAAACGGTAAGTGCAATATCAATTAAATGTCCAAATTGAGATCTAATTTCCCCTTTACCTTTGATACCTGCCGGCCACTGTATGATCATTCCGTTCCGGGTGCCGCCAAAATCTGAAGCTACCTGTTTGGTATAGGAGAACGGTGCATCCATAGCTACCGCCCATCCGGCTGCAAAGTGAGGATACGTACTTGGAGAACCCCAATCTGCATAATGCTTCAACATATCCGGAACCTGTTCCTGAACAGCATTGAAATAAGTCATTTCCTGGTACATGCCATTCATTTGTCCCTCGGCACTTGCTCCATTATCACCTGCAATGAATATGATAATCGTATTGTCTTT
>JAHEEX010000027.1 GCA_024640465.1 Sphingobacteriales bacterium
AACAACAGTTGATTGAATAAGATTCATTCAGTATGTATTTATTTTCGATTTTCGATTTTCGATTTTCAACTTTCAATTTCCAACATACTCCCTCACATCATCCACTTTGCCTGTAATTGCTGCCAAAGCAGCAGTCAATGGGCTCGCCAATAAAGTTCTGGCATTCTGCCCCTGTCTTCCTTCAAAATTCCTGTTGCTGGTGCTGATGCAATATTTGCCTGCCGGAATTTTATCTTCATTCATGCCAAGGCATGCGGAGCAACCAGGCTGCCTGAGGATGAATCCGGCTTCTTCGAAGATGGTATGAATGCCTTCTTCCCTTGCTGCTTTTTCAACTTGCTTGCTACCGGGAACTATCCAGACTTCCACATTGTTGGCTTTCTTTTTCCCTTTTACAAATGATGCAACCAGTCGCAAATCTTCTATCCTGGAATTTGTACAACTTCCAATGAAAACATAATCCACTTTCTGGCCTTTGATCGGCTGGCCGGCCTCAAGCCCCATATAATGTAAAGCTTTTGTATAATTCTGTTGTTCTTTTTCCGGGATTTCTGTGGTTTCGGGTACATGCTTTGTAATGCCAATACCCATGCCCGGGTTTGTACCATAGGTAATCATTGGTTCGATGTCTGCAGCATCAATAAATATTTCTTTATCGAATGTTGCATCTTGATCACTGAAAAGTGTTTGCCAGTTTTTAACGGCTTCAGTCCATTGATTTCCTTTGGGACTGAATGTTCTGTTTTGCAGGTAGTCGAATGTTATTGAATCTGGAGCAATGAGGCCGCCTCTTGCGCCCATCTCAATGCTCATATTGCAGATGGTCATCCGGCCTTCCATGGATAATGCACGGATGGCCTCACCTGCATATTCCACAAAATAACCGGTTGCGCCACTAGCAGATAATTTTGCAATGATATATAAAATGATATCTTTTGAGAGAACGCCATTCTTCAGTTTACCGTTGACGTTAATGCGCATCAGTTTAGGTCTTGTTTGCAAAACGCATTGTGTTGCCATTACCATTTCCACTTCACTGGTTCCGATTCCGAATGCAATGGTACCAAAAGCGCCATGTGTTGAAGTATGGCTGTCGCCACATACAATGGTCATGCCCGGTTGTGTAACCCCTAGTTCAGGTCCGATCACATGAACGATACCCTGGTAAGGATGACCGAGGCCGTATAATTCAACACCAAAGTCTTTACAATTTTGGATGAGCATTTCCACCTGCTTGCGCGAGAGTTCTTCTTTAATGGGAAGCTCCTGGTTCAGTGTAGGCACATTATGGTCGGCAGTTGCTACCACCTGTTTCGGCCTCAGGACTGGAAGGCCTCTTTTAGTAAGGCCACTGAAAGCCTGTGGTGAGGTTACTTCATGGATAAAATGGCGGTCTATATATAAAACAGAAGGCCCGCCTTCAATGGTTTTTACCACATGCTGATCCCAGATCTTTTCAAATAAGGTTTTACCCATTTTATGATATGCTTTTCCGGTGCTCCCGGTTTATTTTTGAAAAAGAAACGTGGCAGTAACGCCACGCCATCAGACGCCTTTAAAATGCTAAACTTATATTATGATACCACCGTCGTTGCCGGCTGATGCTGAGCTGCTAACTGCTTCAGGTCATCATCCTGCACTTCTTTTTTCTTATCTGCCACTTCCAGGAAACGCTCATAGAGAGTATCAATATCATTTCGGGTAAATTCAAAACCCAGGTTCCTGAAACGATATGCCAGTGCTGAGCGTCCACTCCTTGCCGTTAGTACTATCTTTGAAATATCGGCGCCAACTTCTTCGGGACGTATGATCTCATATGTTTGTGCATCTTTCAGGAATCCATCCTGGTGGATACCTGAAGAATGAGAAAATGCGTTGCTTCCTACTATGGCTTTATTAGGTTGAACAGGCATCCTCATAGTTTCTGATACGAGCCTGCTTATTGGATTAAGTTGTTCTGCTTTGATATTGGTATGCAGCCCCAGGTGGGCATGTTGCCTGATGACCATCACCACTTCTTCCAATGCGGTATTGCCGGCCCTTTCACCAAGACCGTTAATGGTACATTCTATTTGCCTTGCTCCATACATTACACCTGCAATGGAGTTGGCAGTAGCCAGCCCAAGGTCGTTATGACAATGGCAGGAGAGTACCGCTTTATCAATATTGGGTACATTATTAATGAGGTAAGCCATTTTGTCGCCATATTGTTGTGGCAGGCAATAGCCGGTTGTATCAGGAATATTTACAGTTGTGGCTCCTGCTTTTATAACGGCTTCGACTACACGAGCCAGGTATTCATTGTCTGTCCTGCCGGCATCTTCCGCGTAAAACTCCACGTCATCGGTAAAATTCCGGGCCCATTTTACGCATTGGATTGCACGCTCAAGAATTTCTTCGCGTGTGCTGTTAAATTTTGCTTTGATATGAAAATCGGAAGTGCCTATCCCTGTGTGGATCCTTGGTCTTTTTGCAAACCGAAGGGCCGCTGCTGCGGTTTCAATATCTTTTTGAACCGCCCTGCTGAGCCCGCACACAGTTGCGTTCCTGATTACTTTTGAAATTTCGGAAACGGAGTCAAAATCACCCGGGCTTGAAATAGGAAAACCAGCTTCAATGATATCTACTCCCAATTCTTCAAGTGCAAGTGCTATCTCAATTTTTTCTGTTGGATTAAGTTTGCAACCCGGCACCTGTTCTCCATCCCTAAGGGTGGTATCGAATATGAATATTTTATCAGTAGGCATATAACCGTTGGGGGTTTAAATAAAAATGCAGGCTGTAAAAATTTGTATTGCTTGCCATAGAATAAAAAACAGATACAGCCTGCCATACGAATGTACCCCGGGAAAATTTGCGGGGAAACACAAAATGCTTTGTAATTTACGCTATGTAAAAGCGTATTTATGGAGTGAAATCCTTTACCAACAAGCACTTAAAAGAAAGCCTACTACGATGCCCAACCGTTCTCCGGATGAACTGTTTCAGCTTGTTAAAACACTTGAAAAGGCCGAAAAGCGGAATTTCAAGCTGTTCATGAACCGTAATGCAGCATCAGAAGAGCTTAAGATCATCCAGTTATTTGATGCGCTCGACAAGATGGAAATCTACGATGAGGAGTTACTCCTGCGTAAAAACAAGGGAATCAGGAAGGCGCAATTGTCTAACCTTAAAGCGCACCTGTATAAGCAGATCCTGGCGAGTTTGAGGGTGCTCAGGGATGATTACAATATTGATATTCAATTACATGAGCAGCTGGATTATTCCAGGATACTGTATAATAAAGGTCTCTACCTGCAGAGCCTTAAAGTGCTGAACAAAATCAAGGAAATGGCTAAAAGCCATAACCAGATTACTTTTTGGCTCCAGGCCCTTTTTTTCGAAAAAAAAATAGAATCGCTTCATATAACCAGGAGTTTTGAGGACCGGGCAGGGCAGCTCGCAAAAGAGGTGGATGAATTAGATGATCGCCTGGTGATGGTTGGAAAACTGAGCAACCTGGCGCTCCAGTTGTATGGTTGGTATATTAAAGTGGGTCATGCGCGGAATGAGGCGGAAGAAAATGCCGTTAAAGTATTTTTTGAAAAAAACCTGCCGGAAGATGCCGCTTCTTATCCCGGCTTTTATGAAAAACTCTATCTCTATCAAAGTTATGCCTGGTATGGATTTATCTTACAGGATTTCCTGCAGTATTACAAAAGCTGCCAGCGATGGGTTGATCTTTTTACCAAAGAACCCTTTATGCGAAAGGTTGAAACCCAGCAGTATATTAAAGGGATGCATAATTTGCTGAATGCGCATTTTATGTTGCTGAATCGCGACAAGTTTGCGGAAACGCTGCATCAATTCGAAAACTTTTATAAGTCGAAAGAGGCAAACATAAATGAGAATAACCGGGTGCAGACATTTGTATATTTATATTTAGCGAAGATCAACAGGCATTTTATGGAAGGCACATTTTCCCAGGGGTTAAAAATGGTGCCGGAAATTGAAGAAAAGCTCGAAGAACATGCATTACAGCTCGACAGGCACCGGGTTCTGGTCTTTTATTATAAAATTGCCTGTTTGTATTTTGGGAGCGGGGATAATGAAAAAACCATTGATTTTCTCAACCGGATTATCCACTGGAAAGTTGATTTACGTGTTGATCTTCAATGTTATGCACGGTTATTACATCTTATTGCCCATTATGAATTAGGGAATTATGATATTCTCGAACACCTGATCAAGTCTGTTTACCGGTTTATGTCTAAAATGAAGAACCTGAGTGTGGTTGAAATGGAGATTTTCAGCTTTCTGCGAAAGTCATTTCACCTTGATCCCCGCCAATTGAGGTCTGATTTCATAGTACTTCGTGATAAACTTAAAAAATACGAGGAAAATCCACTCGAAAGCCGTTCTTTCATGTACCTGGACATTATTTCCTGGCTGGATAGCCGGATACGGGATATGCCTGTACAGGAAGTGATCAGGGAGCGGTTTTTGGGAGGGAAGTAGCCAGTCTACAGTCGGCAGTCGCCAAAAGACAAGACTTTACAATTTATGGGTTGGTATTTATTTTATGTAGAACTTTTGGAAAGTGGGGTAACTTTTGGAAAGTGGGGTAACTTTTGAGGGTTATGGTTCATTTTGGGTTATAGTACCAGCAATTCAGTTTATAATAAAATTTAATATGATTAATTTTTTTAGAGATTTTTTTATAATCCTTCTAATCCCCCAAAAATCCATCCTGCCAATCCAATAAATCCTCAGAATCCTGCTCAAATTATATTGCCGTTTAGCCGCTATTCATTACCTTTGCCCTCCTTAATTTAGGCATGCCGGCATTTTTCCAGATTCGAGTAGAATTAAAGTATTGATTTTCAATTGTCTGCGGTTGAGCAATCAATCGTAAGGCAGGATTTTGCAGGCAGGGTAAACGAACGTTTCAAAAAAAACTACGTATTACAATATGGCTATCAAAAAAGAAAACCGCCCCAAAGCCAGTTTTTCCAAAATTACCATTAGCCTTGCTTCCCCGGATTCTATCCTGGAAAGGTCATTTGGCGAAGTGCTCAAGCCAGAAACCATCAACTACAGAACCTATAAGCCCGAGCGTGATGGTTTGTTCTGTGAGCGGATCTTTGGCCCGGTAAAAGACTACGAATGTGCCTGTGGTAAATACAAGCGTATCCGTTATAAGGGTATTGTTTGCGATCGTTGTGGTGTTGAAGTAACGGAGAAAAAAGTTCGTCGTGAACGCATGGGTCATATTAAACTCGTTGTACCGGTTGTTCATATCTGGTATTTTAAGAGTCTTCCTAATAAGATCGGCTATCTACTTGGCGTGAGTTCCAAGAAGCTTGAAACGATCATTTATTATGAGCGTTATGTGGTTATTCAGCCTGGTATCAGGGTGGATAAAGGCCAGAATATGGGCGATCTTTTAACAGAAGAGGAATATTTGGATATCCTGGAAACACTTCCAAAAGATAACCAGTACCTGCCGGATGAAGATCCCAATAAGTTTGTTGCCAAAATGGGTGCCGAAGCGGTTCATGACCTGCTTGGCCGGATTGACCTGGATTCACTCAGCTTCTCTCTTCGTAATGCAGCTGCAACTGAAACTTCACAGCAACGTAAAGCAGATGCCCTTAAGCGTTTGAGTGTTGTGGAATCTTTCCGTGATGCCAATTCAAGAATTGTTAACCGTCCGGAATGGATGGTTATGCAATATATCCCGGTTATTCCACCGGAACTTCGTCCACTCGTTCCACTTGATGGCGGTCGTTTTGCTTCATCTGATCTGAACGATTTATATCGCCGTGTAATTATCCGTAACAACCGCCTGAAGCGTTTGTTGGAGATCAAAGCGCCTGAAGTGATCCTGCGTAATGAAAAGCGTATGCTGCAGGAAGCCATCGATTCATTGTTTGATAACAGCCGGAAATCAAATGCGGTGAAAGCCGAAGGTGGACGTGCATTGAAATCACTCAGTGACGTGTTGAAAGGAAAACAGGGACGCTTCCGTCAGAACCTGTTGGGTAAACGTGTTGACTATTCCGGTCGTTCTGTTATCGTGGTTGGTCCTGAGCTCAAATTGCACGAGTGCGGATTGCCGAAAGATATGGCTGCAGAATTATTTAAGCCATTTATTATTCGTAAACTCATTGAAAGAGGTATTGTAAAGACCGTTAAATCGGCCCGCAAACTGGTTGACCGTAAGGAAGCCGTAGTTTGGGATATCCTTGAAAATATACTGAAGGGCCACCCGGTTATGCTTAACCGTGCCCCGACACTTCACCGTTTATCGATCCAGGCATTCCAGCCTAAACTTGTGGAAGGAAAGGCCATCCAGCTTCACCCGCTGGTTTGTTCTTCTTTCAACGCTGACTTTGACGGTGACCAGATGGCGGTTCACGTTCCGCTTAGCCATGCGGCTATCCTGGAAGCACAATTGCTGATGCTGGCTTCACAAAACATCCTTAACCCACAGAATGGTACCCCTATTACCCTGCCTTCTCAGGACATGGTACTTGGCTTGTATTACCTAACTAAGGGTAAACGTAATATTGAAGGAGACGTTGTTCGTGGTGAAGGAATGAAATTCTATAGTGCGGAAGAAGTTATCATTGCACATAACGAAGGAAGGGTTGACCTCCATGCATTCATTAAAGTAAAAGTGCCTGTTCGTAACGATAATGGTGAACTGGAAACCAAGCTGATTGAAACCACTGTTGGTCGAGTGATATTCAACCAAACAGTTCCACAAAAGGTTGGTTATGTGAATGCATTGCTCACAAAGAAAAATTTACGTGAAATCATTGGTGATATCATTAAGATCACGAATGTTCCAACTACAGCTAAGTTTCTTGATGCCATTAAGGAACTCGGTTTCCGTACTGCATTCCGTGGTGGTTTGTCGTTCAATATCGAAGACCTGGTTGTTCCACAGATGAAGGAAGAGATGATTGAAAATGCAGCCATCGAGGTTCAGGAAGTATGGGATAATTATAACATGGGTCTGATCACCAATAACGAAAGATATAACCAGATCATCGACATTTGGTCGAGGGTGGATACCAAAGTAACGGAGACGCTCATACGCGCCATGGCAACAGACAAGCAGGGTTTCAACTCTGTATTTATGATGCTTGATTCAGGTGCACGTGGTAGTAAGCAGCAGGTTAAACAGCTGGCAGGTCTCCGGGGTCTGATGGCCAAGCCAAGGAAAAGCGGTTCTTCCGGTTCTGAGATCATTGAAAACCCGATCCTCGCTAACTTTAAAGACGGCCTTAGTGTATTGGAATACTTTATCTCCACACACGGTGCCCGTAAAGGTCTGGCAGATACGGCCCTGAAAACGGCGGATGCGGGTTATCTTACCCGTCGTCTGGTAGACGTTTCTCAGGATGTGGTTATTACCGAAGAAGATTGTGGAACACTTCGTGGTATCGCCATAAGTGCACTGAAAGATAATGAGGACATCGTTGAACCATTATATGATCGTATCCTCGGTCGTACTTCTCTGCATGATGTATATGATCCAATTACCGATAAACTTCTTGTGAATGCAGGTGAGCTTATTGATGAGAACATTGGACATAAGATTGAAGAAAGTGGAATCGAAACAGTTGAAATCCGTTCAGTGCTTACATGTGAGAGCAAGCGCGGTGTATGTGTTAAGTGTTATGGACTGAACCTGGCAACCGGAAACCTCACACAAAGAGGAGATGCTGTTGGTATCATTGCCGCACAGTCAATCGGTGAGCCTGGTACACAGCTTACCCTGCGTACATTCCACGTGGGTGGTGTGGCTGGTTCTGCTTCTGTAGAATCACATCTCAACGCTAAGTTTGAAGGAACCGTGCAGTTTGATGGTCTCCGCACTGTTAAATCTTTCAGCAATGATGGTACTGAAATAGATATCGTAATCGGCCGTACCGGTGAGATGAGGATCATGGATGTGAAGAATGACAGGTTGCTGATCACCAATAACGTACCTTATGGATCAACGTTAGTTGTGAAAGAAGGTCAGAAAGTTAACAAAGGAGATGTGATTTGTTCATGGGATCCGTTCAACAACGTTATCCTTGCTGAGATAAAAGGTGTGGCTAAATTCGATAATGTTATCGAAGGTGTTACTTTCCGTGAAGAAGCAGATGAACAAACAGGTCACCGTGAAAAAGTGGTTATCGATACAAAAGATAAAACCAAGATTCCTTCACTGGTAATCCAGGGTGGATCTGAAAGCAAGTCATATAACCTCCCGGTAGGTTCACATATTGTTATTGAGGAGGGTGATGATGTTAAAGCCGGCCAGGTGCTTGTAAAGATTCCACGTGTATTGGGTAAACTCCGGGATATCACGGGTGGTCTGCCACGTGTAACTGAATTGTTTGAAGCACGTAACCCAGGTAACCCGGCTGTTGTTTCCGAGATCGATGGTGTGGTTACTTTCGGTGCTATCAAACGCGGTAACCGTGAGATCATCGTGGAAGCCAAAGACAGTGTGGTGAAAAAATACCTGGTGCCTTTGACTCGCCAGATCCTGGCCCAGGATGGCGACTTTATCAAAGCAGGTACACCTTTGTCTGACGGCCAGATTGCACCAGCTGATATTCTCTCTATTAAAGGTCCTTTTGCAGTACAGGAATATGTAGTGAATGAGATCCAGGAAGTTTATCGTTTGCAGGGTGTTCGTCTGAACGACAAGCATATTGAAACAATCGTTCGCCAGATGATGAAGAAGGTTGAAATCGTTGATCCGGGTGATACCCGTTTCCTTGAAGAAGATCTGGAAGATCGTCTTGACTTCAACTATGAGAACGACTGGATTTATGATAAAAAGGTAGTAACCGAGCCTGGGGAGTCAGCAAAACTCAAAGCTGGCCAGATCGTTAGCTTGCGTGAACTGCGTGAAGAAAATTCTGTTTTGCGCCGTGCAGACAGGAAGATTGTAGAGTACCGTGATGCTAAACCTGCCACGTCAAGGCCTGTATTGCTCGGTATCACCAAGGCTTCACTCGGAACGCAAAGCTGGATATCAGCAGCTTCCTTCCAGGAGACTACCAAGGTCCTTTCCTCTGCGGCCATCCAGGGCAAATGTGATGATATGCTTGGATTGAAAGAGAATGTAATCACTGGTCACCATATTCCAGCCGGAACAGGCTTGAGGGAGTTTGAGAATATGATCGTAGGCAGCAAGGAAGAATACGAATTGCTTCAGTCTACACGCGAAGTGATGAGTTTTGATGAAGAGGAATAATCAACAGAAAATACCAGGGAGCAGAAGATCATTTCTGCTCCCTTTTTTATTACCCCTGTTAATGCTTTACTAAAGTTGAATGTCAACATAGCTTTGGTAACATTCTTAATTAAATTGCAAAAAACCTTTCATGAAGAATTTTTTACTCCCTTTAAATATCCTGCTCGCCCTCGCTGTTGCTGTTTTGTTTTATTTGCATTTTAATCAAAAACCCGCAAAGGTTGAAGTAAAAGGCACTTCTGGTTCTGCTGATTCATTGACTCAAAATGAGCTTAAGATCGCCTATGTTGACCTTGACAGCATTCAGGAGAATTACAATTATTATAAGGAGAAAATGGATGAATTTGAAAGAAAGAAGGAAGGAGCAGATAAAGATCTCAATAATGCGTTTCAAAAGATCGAAAATGAGCGTATTGCTTTTGTACAAAAAGGAAATGCTATAACCCAGGTAGAAGCGGAGAATTTTCAGCGCGAATACACCCGGAAAATGCAAAACCTGGAGAACCAGAAAAAGTCTCTTGAGAATAATATCCAGCAGGAAGGTGTAAAGACCATGGAAGAACTCAAAAAGAAGATCAATGAATTCCTTACAGAATACAATAAAACCAAGGGGTATTCTTATATTTTTTCTTACAGCAGTACCATCAATATCCTTTTTTATAAGGATACAGCTTTGAATATAACAAATGAGGTTGTCAGCGGCCTCAACGAAGCTTACAATAAAACCAAGGGTAAAAAATAAATCCACCAGTTGAATTTCTTATCTTGAAGTCCCGGAATAATGTCCGGGACTTTTTTTTAATGCAAAAGAGATATCTAAAGACCATTTCATATGTCTGATTCAACAAACTTTAAGCCCAGCCTCTCCCTTTTAGATGCAACAATGATCGTTGCAGGCTCCATGATCGGTTCCGGTATTTTCATTGTAAGCGCAGATATAACCAGGAATGTGGGCAGCGCAGGCTGGCTCATAGCAGTTTGGCTGATAACAGGATTTATGACCATCACTGCAGCCATGAGTTATGGTGAATTGAGCGGAATGTATCCTAAAGCAGGAGGTCAATATGTTTATCTCAAGGAAGCATACAATCCACTGATGGGTTTTTTGTACGGATGGAGTTTTTTTGCCGTTATTCAAACCGCTACCATTGCCGCAGTTGGTGTTGCTTTCGCTCGTTTTACAGCCTACCTTTTCCCGGCCGTCGGTGAATCCAATATTATTGCCGACCTCGGATTTATTAAAATATCCGCAGCCCAGCTTACCTGTATTGTAATCGTTGTTTTACTAACGTATATCAATACACGTGGAATTAAAGAAGGTAAAATGATACAAACAACTTTTACCGCGTCCAAATTGCTGGCACTGTTTGGCCTTATGTTATTTGGGTTTATACTGGTCAAAGACAGTCACTGGACTGCCAACTGGGCGACAGGTCTGAATGCGATGCAGGACCTTGGTGAAAATGGTGCAGGCAAATCACCCGTTGGCTGGGTGCCGATATCCGGGGTTGCCTTAATGGGTGCAGTAGCTGCAGCCATGACAGGTTCTGTTTTCAGCAGTGATGCATGGAATAATGTTACTTTCATAGCAGGGGAAATAAAAAACCCTAAGCGAAATATTGGGCTAAGCCTTTTCCTGGGTACCCTGATTGTGACTTTTTTATATGTTACTACAAACCTGATGTATTTGCATGCATTGCCCCTTCAGGACATTGCATTTCCGCCATCAGACAGGCTTGCAACAACAGCAGCCAATAAAATATTCGGCAGCAGTGGTACAATCATTATTGCAGTTTTGATCATGGTGTCGACCTTTGGTTGTATCAACGGACTGGTTCTGGCAGGGGCCCGGGTATATTATACCATGGCAAAAGATGGGCTGTTCTTTAAAAAAGCAGGAACCCTTAATGCCAATGCTGTTCCACAGTGGGCACTTTGGGCGCAGTGTGTCGTGGCCTGCTTGCTTTGCCTTAGCGGAGGCTATGGTAACCTGCTGGATATGATCAGCTTTGTTGTAGTGATATTTTATGTGCTGACCATTCTTGGAATATTCATCCTTCGTAAAAAGCAGCCTGGTGTTGAAAGGCCTTATAAAGCTTTCGGTTACCCGGTTTTACCTGCCTTGTATATCATTATGGGTACAGCTTTTTGTGTATTACTTTTAATTTTCAAGACTAAATATGCAGCCTGGGGATTGGCCATAACCCTTGCTGGTATACCTTTGTATTACCTGGCTGCCAGGAAAAAAACAGTTGCGTAGTTATGTCATCCATTGATTTCGATAAACTTTTTGCATCATTCCCGGATATAACCGTAGGTGTTATAGGGGATGTAATGCTCGATACCTATATGTGGGGGAGGGTTGACCGTATTTCCCCGGAAGCACCGGTGCCGGTTGTAGCATTGCAAAAGAAAGATTATCGAATTGGGGGGGCGGGAAATGTGGCGCTAAATCTCGCCGCACTCGGTGCAAAAGTGTCTATACTTTCTGTTACCGGTGCTGACGAAGAAGGCGAACAACTTAAAAAGATGTTTGGTGAAAATGGAATCGGTACCGAGTTTTTGTTATCAAGTCCAAAACGAATCACAACTAACAAAATCCGGGTCATAAGCAGGAACCAGCAAATGATGCGGCTTGACAGTGAAATAACCAAAGACCTTGGCTATGAAGATGAGAACCGGCTGATACTTTCCATTCAGCATTTCATAGCACAGGAAAATCCCAGGGTAATTATTTTTGAAGATTATAATAAGGGTATACTAACGGAAACGCTTATCCAAAAAATAATCGCATTATGCCGGATGAAAAATATTATCACTACTGTTGATCCAAAGCGTAAGAATTTCTTTGCTTATAAAGAAGTGGATATTTTTAAGCCTAATTTAAAGGAGGTAAAAGAAGGGCTTAATATCATAGATGAAAGTACCGATGAAGCAATGCTCAGGGATATACACCTTCAGTTAAAAGATTCCCTTCATCACCAGGTTTCCTTCATTACCCTTTCTGAGAAAGGTGTTTTTTATGCCGTGGATAAAGAAGCAAGGATCATCCCTTCCCACCTCCGGAATATAGCAGATGTTAGTGGTGCAGGGGACACTGTAATTGCTGTTGCTTCATTGGTTTTTGCCGGAACAGGTGATATGAACCTTACAGCTGAAATGGCAAATATAGCTGGTGGTTTGGTTTGTGAGGAAGTTGGAACAGTTGCTATTGATAAAGAGAAACTTTTGCGTGAGTGCAAAATTTTACTGGCCTGATCATCATTTTAAAAATATACAGGGGTTTACCCGTTTTTATTTCCTGGTAAAAACTGCGATCAATTCACATAAATATGTATTCCATAGCTATACATGGTGGTGCCGGCACGATCCTTAGATCTGAGATGTCAGCAGAAATGGAAAATGCTTACAGGCAGGCACTTTCAACTGCCCTGCAACAGGGTTATGAAATCCTGGAAGCTGGCGGAACCTCACTTGATGCAGTAACCCGGGCCATCGTTGCACTGGAAGACAATATCCTCTTTAATGCAGGCAAAGGATCTGTTTTTACCAGCCTTGGAGAACATGAAATGGATGCATCTATTATGAATGGGGCTGATGGAAGTGCAGGCGCCGTTGCCGGAGTAAAGCAAATCAGGAACCCGGTATTATTGGCCCGTGAAGTAATGGAAAACAGCCAGCATGTATTTCTCTGTAGTGAAGGTGCCATGGAATTTGCCCGGGAAAGGGGAGTGGCGATTGAACCTGATGAATATTTTTACTCTCCATTCCGGTTTGAACAATGGCAACAGCTAAAAGATTCAGATGATTACCAGATGGATCATTCTGCTAAAGCCAATTCAAAAGAACAAAAAGAAAAAAAGTTTGGTACTGTGGGTGCCGTAGCCTGCGATCAGTACGGAAATCTTGCAGCGGGTACAAGCACCGGTGGTATGACAAATAAAAAATTTGGCCGGATTGGCGACAGCCCGATCATTGGTGCCGGAACCTATGCCAATAATAAAACCTGTGCAATCTCCTGTACTGGTCATGGCGAGTTATTCATTAAAGCTGTTGCGGCTTATGATGTTCATGCACTCATGGCATATAAAAAGATTGGCCTTGAAGAGGCGATGCGTGAAGTTGTATTGGACACCCTGCCTAAAATTGGTGGAGAAGGTGGGATGATCGGGGTGGATAAATTTGGTAACGCATTCGGGATCTTTAATTCTGAGGGCATGTACAGGGGAATCAGGTCAAGTGACGGTAAAGTCGACATCGCCATTTATGCCGATTAATATTTCGTGTATACATTTACTTTAGTGAATCCCGATTGGCGAAGGAAATTGTCCATCAAAAATCTTGCTCGGGCATTGGCCTTTCCGAGAATATCTTCACTTAATGCCCTGGCATGCATTTTTTCACGTGCCCTGATCTTTACTTTTTCAAATGCTTCTGTTGTCCAATCGCCCTTTTCTATAAATGTTTCCACATCAGAGGGATTTATTACAATCTCCAGGATACGCGCCGGAGGTAGTCCAAGACTTACAGAATCTTTTTTACGGTAAATATTTTCCGGGCTTAATGCCAAAAGGTCGGTGCCGGCAATAACTCGTCCTTTACATACCAGGACCAGTTGGTCATATCCTGATGAAAAGGGGTTGAGGCTAAGCCCTGTGATATTCTTAATGGCAAGGGTAGTTGGATCTGCAGTAATTGAATCAACAACTACTTCATCAATGGAAACCATTGTTGTAAGCTCCGCCAATTCTTTTATGTTCTTAATTAGAATCGGAGTTTCATCAATCTGAACCGCTTTGCTTTTAAAAATATCACTGAAAGAAGGAATGATCTTCATCTTTCCCAGGAGAAACCATATCGCCAGGATAGCCATTAGGAAAACAAGATAATTTCTGAACTGGCGTAACATAGGTTAATTAAGATTTGTTTTAGGGCTGTTATTCCCAAATCTGATGTCTACCTTTTTATAACCCAACTGACGGAGGAATTGGCCTATAAAGAGGGATGCATTTGATTCAGCTGTTTGAAGGATTCCGGTTGATTCAATACTACTGCGGATCTGGGTTTCGCCTTGTGACATCATTTGATTTCTTTCGGCAGCTGTAAAATCACTTCTTAGAATGCCAACTTCCTGGTATTCTGTGCGGATATCTTCAGGCCGGATATTCAGTGAGAATATGGTAGCCTTAGGCAGTACTACTGAAATCTCATCTTCATTGATTGTTATATCTTCTGCTTTGAGTTTTGAGAGATCGATCCCGGCTTTTACAACAGCCTGGCAACTCATTAAGATTTTACGGTCGCCAATTTTGTACCAGGTTTGGTCATCACTTGCCTTAATGATCTTGGTAATGGTATATTCCACTGTTGCGAGTTCGCTCAGCTCTTTAAGCTGCAACACATTATCAACGGCCATTTCCTTTTGCTTACAGGAGAAAAGCAATATCAGGCCGGCAAGGTACACCCAGATTCTCATGCCCGAAAGATACAAACTGATTGGATATTCTCTTCCGGGAATGAATAAAATAAGGCAAATTGCAGTATGAAAACATTTGCAGTTATCGTGGCGGGGGGATCGGGTAACCGAATGGGTACGGCACTTCCCAAACAGTTTCTTGAACTCGGGGGGAAACCAGTGCTTGTTCATACCGCTGAAGCATTCCTTCGTGCCTTTCCATCGATTGAACTCGTTATTGTATTGCCTGCTGCATACCTGGTTAAAGGAAAAGAAATATTAAGGAACTACTTCCCGGATAGTAGTGTACATTTTACGGAAGGTGGTTCAACCCGTTTTCATTCTGTTCAACAGGGGTTACAAAAAGTGAAAGGGCCTGCGATTGTTTTCATTCACGATGCAGTTCGTTGTGTTGTGAGTTCATCACTGATACAACGATGTTATACACAGGCAATGCTTAAGGGCTCTGCAATACCTGCAGTTGCAGTCAAGGATAGTATAAGGATGGTTACGGAAGATAAAACTGATGTGGTAGACAGGGAAATGTTACGCGCCATTCAAACACCCCAGACTTTTCATAGTGATATTATCCTTCCCTCTTTTCAACAGGAATATGATCCGGCTTTTACGGATGAAGCAACAGTGGTTGAAAAATTCGGACAAAAAATAGCATTAATTGAAGGAGAGGAAACGAATATCAAAGTGACATACCCAATAGATCTAATCGTGGCTGCAAAGATCCTGGAAAATAGAAGTATAATTTAAACACAAAGAAACCCCGCCTACGCTAAGGCTTCGGCGGATAAAAAAGAACGCAAGGATGTTTACTTTTTTATCCAGGCACACCACCATGGCAGTCTGTTTTCACGGAGGTAATAATAGTCTTCCGGTTGCGCACCAAAGCCCTCAAAGAAAAATGCTATTCCCGGTATGTCTGACCCTTCAAAATCAAGCCAGTAATCTTTCCCTGCATATTCCCTTATAACGGCATCAATTAATTGGTGAGAAGCGCCTCTGTTTCGGCCTTCTTCACTGTTCCATCCAAGCATATAATATATACGATTGGATGATATAAAAAAAACAGCTGCAGCCAGGAGTTCATTTTTTGGGGAATAGTTGCCATAACATAGCGCCATTCCTTTTTTTTCTAAGTGGATAAACATATTTTGAAAGCGGGCATAATCTTCTGCATTTGTTCCATCAATATGTTTTTTACCGGCGGCCAGTTTAATAATGTCTTTGATGGAAGCCTCTTTCCTGATATGATTGCCAGCCTGGTTTAATAAACTCCGGTAACTTGCCCTGAATTTTTTTCGAAGTGCCTCGTAAGGTGCTAGAAGATAGAGTACATGATTTTTTCTTTTTACAGCATCTGATGAAAATAAAGATAAATCATTAACCAGGTTTAGGTCCCATAACCTGAATTTCTTTGGAATATGATCAAGTATTTGCTTCAGTTCCATGGTTTCTGGTAACTGCCCGTATATAGCCAACGGACTGGTAAATCTTGGTGTATATAGGTATGTAAAGCCCATCTTTTTTTTCCATGGAAGCGGGAGCACTGCCAGGTAATCCTCTATAACCAGGGCATCCCAGTTGCTGGCCATCGTGTCAAGATATTCAACATAGCCATAAATATTTTCATTCGGAGCTTTGCAAATACATGCATCCCATTTTATATCATCAATTTCATTTCGTTCCAGGTATCGGATAAGGTTCATTTTATTAAAAGGATTCATGTATCCATTTACGGAAGGATATTTGAGTCAGGTCGATGCTGAATGAAATTCGTTGAAAAAAATTATTGCCCGGAGTGGATTCATAATAATCCCTGTAGACTTTGCTGTAAATAAGGGGCATATAGATATTGACTGCGGATTTGAAAAAGGAGAACTGTAGGCCTGCATCAAAAAGCAATCTTGTTTGGCCATCTTCTTCTTCCCATGCACCTGAATATGTTCCAACGTCTGCAAAAATTTTAAGTGGAATTTTTATAGGTAACACATTTAAAATATTAAACCTGTCTGGTACATCCATTACAATATTTGTAGCCGCCAGCCAATTGTCTGTTTTTCCAACTTTACTACTAAGGAGGTCTGTCCTGACTTTAAAAAAACCATCCCTTGACATGATCTGCTGTGATGGGAACCCTTCAAACTCATTGCGGCCAAGGAAATAATTACTGTACGTGTAATCTTCATATCCTTTCGGGCCGCTCATATTCAGGTGAAATCGATCGGTGTCATATTGTTTGTCGCTGGTTTTTCCGCCCAGGTAAAAAAACTTGCCTGCAAACAAACGAACTGCCACCCCTCCCTTTTTACGGAAGTTGAAAAAATAGTTTCCTGTGAGAGCAAGCCTGCCAAAATCAGGGCCCGTTTCAAACTGCATCTCAAAACGATAAGGATATAAGGTACGGTACTGTTCCCAAACATATTTAAACTGGCTTACCGTATAACCTGATGATGTTTTGTTTACCAATGTTATATTATTAACAGTATCCCTGGAAAAATTCAAACCATCTTCTTTAATAAAAAATGCTTTATACTGAAAGTATCTGAGCCGGGTAGCCCGGGGGTTTTTCTCTTTCCATTCAAGTCTTATTGCCGGAGCAAACTTGTGGAAACCAAGAACATATTTCTCCCCTTCATCTGATATATAATCATCACCACTGAATTTAGCAGCATCAACAGTTAGGCTTACCTGCTGTAATATTCCTTTAGGGTAAAAATTATAACCCATGTGGCCTATACCATTCAATGATTTACTTTTAAAGCCATAAAGCGGTGCTATGGCGAATTGAAATTTATTCAGCGGTAATGTGTAGTTGTGAAAAAGCAGACCGGCCATTAGTCCGTCATATGTATTATAGCCCAGCAATGGGGATGCAAAAATATAGTTATACTTTTCTGTTTCTTTTAAGGAAAAAAACGGGGCAAATTTTAATTTCTTTTTTTCAGGTATATATAATGATCCGGTTTTTCCAAGAAGCCCAAAAATATCATCCAGGTTTTTACCGCTTATATCAGTAAAAACCTGTTGGAGGTCTTCGGGTTCCGGGTGTTTAAATTGCCAGCGTTGAAAATAAGTTTGCATGCAGGAATCAAAAACAGGCCTGCTTATTTCTTTTTCCAGTTTTTTGAACCAGTCGGCAGTTTTATAATATGTGATGGCCTGGTAATTTAATTTATACATACTGTCTGCAGGAGTGTTAATGGGCTGGTCACGGTGAACAGAAACAATAGTTTCATAAATGAGTTGCTGCATTCGCTCTTCAGAAGGGATATTGGAATGATTTGACGGGCTTTTTAAAAATGCTTCCGAATACCTGTTGTCATAATATGTATTCAGGCCTTCGTCCATCCATGGGTTTTTCCTTTCATTAGTTCCGAGGATACCATAAAACCAGTTATGCCCAACCTCATGTACGATGGTGCTTTCCAGGCTTGCTTCATCCGTAATGCCATCCAATATTGTAATGGTTGGATATTCCATACCACCTGCAAAGCCCTGTTTGCCTTCAACAACAGCCACCTGGGCATAAGGGTATTCTCCTGTATGTGAACTATGGAATGTAATGGCTTTTTTCAGGTGTTCCAGACTGTTACTCCAAACGGCTGCATTCTTGGGTGTAAAGTAGGTGCTTGTTTGAACGGTGCTGCCAGAAGGAAGGGTTAATGAATCAAGCCTGACAATATAGTTTGGATTTGCAAACCAGGCAAAGTCGTGATCATTGGATTGTTTAAAGATTAACGTTTTAGTTGGTAGTTGTTGTTTGGTAGTTGGCAGACTCTGTTTGCCAGGAGTCTTTTTTGGTGCAGGTATTTTCTTTGTAGTTGATTTCTTTTTTGTTTGGGTTGTGGTTGGCAGGGGCAGTTTGCTTTTTTGGATCAGCCATTGTAATTCCGTTTCATTTTGAAGTTTGCCTGTTGCTGCTACTACATAATTTTCCGGTAAGGTTATTTGCACTTCATAGTCACCATATTCGCTATAAAATTCTCCCTGGTCAAGGTATGGCATTTCGTGCCAGCCGTTTTTATCATATACAGCAGGTTTTGGATACCATTGTGTTACCTGGTAAGATTTACCATCATGACCGCTGCGGGAAAAAGTTTTTGGCAATTGCACATGAAATGGAGTTGTAATTAAAATTTCCTGTCCAGGTGCTAATGGAGATGGTAATTTAAGCTTGATCACATCAAAATACCTTGGATGGTCCTCTGTGCTGGCGATTTCCTGGTTCACCCGGAAATCAAGTCGATTCATATAACCCCTGTCAGCCTGGTCGGAAAAATAAAAATCAGTACGGCCATTTTCAAGTAATTGTTCACTGAAATCAGTGCGATCGTTTTTATAAGCATTTGGCCAGGTATGAAACCAGATGAACCAGAGTGTATCAGGTGAATTGTTCCTGTAATTCAGTTTTAAGGTACCATCCAGTGTATTATCATTATCATTCAGGGAAACGGCAATTTGATATTGCAGGGATTGTTGCCAGTAGGCAATTTGAGCCCTGGAGGAGAAGGACAAAAACAATAAAAAGAAGGCCAGGGTCAGCGGCTTCATAGGAAGGGTTGGTTTACAATATAAATATAACGCAGAGAATGCTATTTTCCTGTGCCAAGCAGCATAATTCTCAGTGTATGGATCATAATTTTAAAATCCAGGGCCAAAGAGATGTTTTCAAGATATACGAGATCGTACTGCATTCTGTCTGCCATTTGTTGCACATTCTCTGCATAACCGAATTTTACCATACCCCAACTGGTGACACCAGGCTTTACATTCTGAAGGAATACGTAATAAGGGTACATGGCTGAAACCTGGTCGATGAAAAACTGCCTTTCAGGCCTTGGCCCTACGAGGCTCATTTCGCCACGAATAACATTCCATAGCTGAGGGAGTTCGTCGATCCGCCATTTGCGCATTGTCCTTCCCCATTTTGTGATACGTGGATCGTTCGCATTGGATAATTGAGGGCCATTTTTTTCAGCTTCCAGGTACATCGACCGGAACTTAAATATCCGGAATGGTTTCCCTTTGTACCCTACTCGTTCCTGTGAGTATATGACAGGGCCTGGTGACGATGACCTCACCCTTAATGCTGTATACAACATGAGAGGAGAAAGGAGTACAAGGCCTAAAGTTGAAACCAGGATATCTATTACACGTTTTATGTGCTGCTGCCATGCCGGCATTAGCCCTGTATCAATATCTATAAATGCAGATCCTAAAAGGTTACTGGTTTTGACCGACCCTGAAAGTATATCAAAACTATCCGGTACGATTTTTATCTGTACATCAAATCTTGCCAGTAATTTTACCAGGTTCTCTTCTTCCATTTTATCTTTTTTATCCAGTGCCAAAACAACTACCTGGATACGGTTTGACTTAATGATTTTTTCAATATCATGATACTTACCTAAACAAGGTATTTCATTTGCTGTTTCAAGGACAAAATTGGTTGGTGTAAGATATCCGATAATTCTGAACCCGGTCCATCCCTGGCTGGCATTCATTTCTCTGTAAATTTTGGATACTGCCTTTACATCGCCAAGAAGCAGTGTATTGAACCAAATCTTTCCTGCAGAAAGCTGCCATTTTGCAATCGATAAAATAATCAGCCGTCCGCTGTATTGAAAAAATAACAATAGTGCCAGTAATCTTAAAAATGTTTTTACATATAGCAGCAGGAGTTCTTTTGAATAAACATCCGTTGTAATTATGAAAATAATCATTGACCCTATGGTGCATGCCAGACCTGTATAGATCAATTCGTTCCAGCGGGATTTTGAATAAACGGAGTCGTATGCTCCCGTTAATGCATATCCGATAATGAAGCCTACAGGGAAAAATATGACCCCCTGCCAGAATGTGAACTCAGCTATGAATGGGGGGAAGATTTGTCTATTTCCTTTAAATATGTGGGGTTGAGTTTTGAAGAATATGGACCATGCTATTGCTGTGAGCAGAAAATCGCTCAATACATACCATGTAATGTGGATCCTTTTTTGTCTTGTCATAAGGATGACTTAGACACCGGAAAACTGTTTTCGATTTTGCGTAAGATCTGGTGGGCAACTTCCATGGCAACATAACCATCTATTTCTGTTACCGGTGTGCTGGTGTTGTTCAGGATACTATCCCGAAAAGCAGTGAGTTCGCTTTTTATGGCATTGTTTTCTTTGATCTCCGGGTTGTCTATGGCCAGTGTTCTTTTTCCCTGCGGGGTTTCAATATCAAAAGTGAATAGCTGATCGTCTTCGTCCCCTTTGAGTTTGATGATCTCCGATTTTTTTTCCAGGAAATCTATTCCGATGTAAGCATCTTTTTGAAAGAGGCGCATCTTGCGCATTTTTTTCATGGAGATCCTGGATGAGGTCAGGTTGGCTACGCAACCATTATTAAATTCAATTCTTACGTTTGCGATGTCCGGGGTGTCTGTCATTACTGCAACGCCGCTTGCATAAATATTTTTTACGTCACTCTTAACCAGGTGGAGGATGATATCAATATCATGTATCATCAGGTCGAGTATAACACTTACTTCAGTGCCCCTTGGATTAAATTGTGCCAGGCGGTGCACTTCAATAAACATTGGATTGAGTTTATAGCGGCTTAATGCAAGAAATGCCGGATTGAACCTTTCCACATGCCCTACCTGGAATTTGACACCTGATTCTTTTACCAATTGAACGATTTTCCTGGCTTCTTCCATGCTGTCTGCCATGGGTTTTTCCACGAATACATGCTTGCCTTTTTTAAGTGCTTTTTCACACAATGAAAAGTGATGATTAGTGGGGGCGATAATATCAGCGGCATCAATCTGATCCAATAGTTTATCCGGATCAGCAAAACGCTGAATGCCAAACTTCTGGGTAACTTCTGCTGCGGTGGTATCGTTAGGGTCGAAAAATCCAACGAGTTCCACGCCTTCCATATCTTTCCAGTTTTGCAAATGGAATTTTCCCAGGTGACCTACGCCAAACAATCCGATTTTAAGCATAACGTTTGTGAATGTATGCAAAAATAAGGAATGAAAATACACTTCACCGCTTAGAATGAAGAACACAAGTAATTGTAGGGATAATTTTGCATATCGGGCGAATATCTCCATTTTTGCATAGAGGTTTATGTCAACGTCAAAATCAAATAAAATCATAATCACAATAGACGGCTGGTCTTCCTGCGGTAAAAGTACCCTTGCCAGGCAATTAGCCAGGAAACTGGGTTATGTTTATATCGACAGCGGAGCGATGTACCGGGCCATTACCCTTTATTTCCTGCGTAACCATATCGATTGGACAAATAAAAAGTTAGTAGAAAAAGCATTGAATGATATTGAATTGGAGTTCATCTTCAATGAAAAACTGGACCAGAGTGAAATGTTTCTCAATGGAGAGAATGTAGAATATGTGATCCGGGACATGGTAGTGGCAGAAAAAGTAAGTGAAATTGCAGCCATAAAAGAAGTGCGGGATTTTGCAGTTGCACAACAGCGCAAAATGGGAAAAGCCAGAGGGATTGTTATGGATGGAAGGGACATCGGGACTGTCGTTTTCCCTAAGGCAGAATTGAAGATATTTATGACAGCGGATAATGCCATTAGGGTGGAACGGCGATTTAAGGAACTTTTTGAGAAGAATCCTAATATAACACTTGAAGAAGTACAGAACAATCTGGAGATGAGGGATTATATTGATTCAAACAGGGAGGTCTCTCCTCTTCGCAAAGCAAAGGATGCACTGGTATTGGATAATTCCAATATTACCCCGGAAGAGCAACTAAAAAAAGCGATGAATTGGGTGAAGGAGATAGAAAGTGGAAAATCGAAAGTGGAAAGTCGAAAATAAATACAAGATCTGCAAAGTTGGCTATTCCCAAATTTTACTGACCTCTTCAAACTCTTTTGCATCCGGATAAAATTCCAATAAACGCCTGATAACTCCTTCAACCATTGCATCCGGGCAGGAGGCACCGCTTGTAACAAGAATCCGCACAGGCTTGTGTCCTGGCAGGTAATTATTTATCTTTTTCTCTTCCTTGGTACGCCAGTTAAATTCCAGAAGTTCTGCTCCGGATAAAAGATCTTCTTCAGATCGTATAAAATGGGTTGGTAGTTTTTCTTCGCATAATTCCACAAGGTGTGATGTGTTGCTACTGTTGCGTCCGCCCACTACAATGGCCAGATCGGCTTCCTGTTGTAACATACCGGTTACAGCCGACTGGTTGTCTAATGTGGCATAACAGAGGGTGTCTCGTGTATCGGCAAATCTTTCTCCAATTGATTGCTCATTCAATTTGAAGTGATCTTTAATGATTTGTTTCAGGTAATCTGCAATGGCTTGTGTATCGCTTGCCAGCATGGTGGTTTGATTCACAACACCTATTCGGCCAAGGTCTTTGGTAACGTCAAAACCGGATGTGTGACGGTTTTTGAATTCATTATAAAATTCAGCCGGATTTTTTTCGCCTGTAATATAACGGCCAAGTTCAACCGCTTCTGTCATGTCATTTACCACAACTGTTGGGGTATGTGCCCCACTGTGTGAGAATGTTGCACGCGTTTCTTCATGACTGGGTTTGCCATGAACCACAACACTGTATCCTTTTTCTGCAATTTGCTCCGACCTGTTCCATACTTTTTCAACAAAAGGACAGGTAGTATCATATTTCTCTATTTGAATTCCTGTGCTTCGGAGTTTTGTTTCTATCTCCAGTGTAGTGCCGAAAGCCGGGATGATCACAATATCATCCGGTGATAGCATTTCAAACGGAACAAGTTGATTGCCTTTAGTGTCCATCATGAAACATACACCTCTTTTGAGGAGATCCTCATTAACAAACGGGTTATGGATCATTTCACTAAGCAGGAAGATGCGTTTGCCCGGGTTTTCTTCAACCGTCCGGAAGGCTATCTCAATGGCATTTTCAACTCCATAGCAAAAGCCAAAATGGCGGGCCAGAAAAATCTGCAGAGGGCCAAAGTCCAGCAGGGTAGGACTGAAGTCTTTCTTCATCTTATCGTCCTGCTTTCTTTTATGTTTGATAGCACTGATCAGTGGGCTGCGATAAACGACCGGTACAGTAAAACTCTTCATGCTTAATATATCAATGACAAAGATACAAATAACCGCTTATTCCTTTTTTCAGGATTTCAATGCTACTAAACAAAAAAGGAACGCTACAGTTTATTCTGAGCGTTCCTTTTTTGAAATTAAAAGTCTTAATTACTCATCTATTTCGATCGGGTATTGATAAGTGCCATCATACCCTGGATATAAACCTTCCAGCATTACCCTTTTCTGTCCTTTGCTCATGGCAGCTGTGAATTCTTCAAGTGATTTCACTTCCTGGCCGTTAACTTTATAAATAACAAATCCATCTCTCATACGGGTTTGCTCATCTATCAGTCCCTTGCCAATCCTCTTAACCACAACACCTCCACGGATACCATATTCAGTAGCTTTCTTTTTATCCAGGGTTTCAAATTCGGCGCCAAAATTATCAAGGGCGCTTGTCCTTACAACATCGTATGAGCCTGTTTTATTTTTTAAAGTAACCTGCGTATTATATTCCTTACCGGCACGCATATACGTTACCGAGATTTTGTCGCCTGGTTTGTAACCTGCCACTTGCTCAACCATTTCACTTCCGTTGGTAACTTTTATTCCATTGACTTTTGAAATATAGTCGCCTTTTGTAATTCCGGAATTAGCCATGGCGCCGTCTTTGGCAACATCAAGCACCATTACGCCTTGTCCTTCTTTATATTTCAATTCATCTCTTTGTGCATCAGGCGCATTTTCTGCGAGATATGTAATTCCCAGGTATGCTCTTTGTACTGTACCAAACTGGACGATATCATTAATTATTTTCTTCACAATATTTACCGGAATAGCATAGGAGTAACCGGCATAGGCGCCTGTTGGTGAAGCAATTGCTGAAACAATTCCTACGAGTTCACCATTTGTGTTAACTAGTGCGCCACCTGAATTGCCCTGGTTGACAGCGGCATCAGTTTGAATAAAAGATTCTATAGGTGTTGTGCTTTTACGGGAATTTAAACCCAATGTTCTGGCTTTGGCACTTACGATACCTGCGGTTACAGTGGTTTCCAGGTTTAAAGGATAACCCACCGCCAATACCCATTGACCGATCTTTACCTGGTCTGAATTTCCATAGAGCAGGAAGGGCAGGCCTTTTGCCTCTACTTTCAGCAATGCCAGGTCGCTGCTTGGGTCTGTGCCAATCAGCTTGGCGGTATATGATTTTTTATTGCTCAATGTTACCTTGATCTCATCCGCTTCATCAATCACGTGGTTGTTGGTGATTATATATCCGTCATCACTTACAATAACACCCGATCCACTCGCCCTTTGTGGCTGAGAGCGCATCTGGTTGTCGAAATCTTTGAAGAAATCATCCCCAAAAAGATCGGCGAAAGGATTCGATCGACGCGGTAAATTATTGCTTGCCTGGCTCTTCCCAATGACTGTTGTGATGTGTACAACGGAAGGGGTTGTTGATTGGGCAGCAGCCTGAAAATCAACCGCCTGACCCGGAATATTGCTATTGCTGTCGAACAACCCAACATAATTCGAGGGTACCTGCGCATTGGCAGATTGAATGGATAGGGGCCGCTGATTTAATTTGTTATAACCATACAAAACGGCAATAGTGGTTAAACCACTGACCAGCATGACAGAGAGTACTTGTTTGAATTTCATTGTCATAACTTTTTTAGTAATTTTCTTCAGTTCAAAAAATGTGCCCGAGGCATATGCAAATAAACGAACATGACGCTTTTTCCGTTTACCTGTCAACCCTTTTAACATTAAATTAGTAAGGATTTCGTAGTTCCGGGTCTACCAAATTTACAACATCCGGTTAAGAAATAGGTTTGTATTTGATGTCGGAACCCATTTACTGAAGGCTTTTTATCTTTTTGTTAACCAATGCTTTCAGGAAGTCTTGCCCAATAAAAACAGGAATTTCCGGGTGTTTTGATCCGGTTTTTTTAACCATATTAAAGAGATTGTAAAAATGCCATGGGATCCACGCCGTCTGCGTAATCATTTAAACCCGGTGACTGTGCTTTTCCGAAAGGAATGAAGCCATTCCCCACTATACATTGTATTTTTTCTGAGTCCAGATTTTCTGTCACTTTGTCTATATCCTGGTAAAACTGATAATGTATTTGACCGATTGGAGAAAAAGGTGATGCATTTTCAATGAGGAGCACAGAATCGTTAGACATATAAAAACGGTTGTTCATGATCTGTATCGTCAGGTTATAATCGAAATTATGCATGTATTTATGCTGATCCATGAAGAATGAATATTTCCTAAGGGCTTTGAGCAGGGGAACAAAATCATACGATTCGGGCACAAAAAGCTGCGTTACATTCCTGCATCCAAGGCCGAAAAAAAGCTGAATATCATCTGCCAGTTTATCCAGGTCTTCTTCTGTTTCGGAACCGTCAAGAATGGCAATGGACGTCCTGTTTTTGCGGATGATATGAGGGAATTTGGCAAAATATTGTTCAAAATAACGGGCAGAATTATCTGATCCGGTTGCGATATAGGCATCGCAGTTTTTCAGCATTTCAGACAGTTCAATTAAGTCTTTTGTTTTGTGGTTCTTT
>JAHEEX010000150.1 GCA_024640465.1 Sphingobacteriales bacterium
GGCGCCAGTGTGTGCTGGCCGTTTGAACGGTTTAAGGCATTGGATAAATATAAAGAAGGTGTAAACGCGATATATCAATCAGTTTTAAATAATAGTTCATCTATAGCGAAACGTAATAGCATTATGATGCCTTCATTTGCGGAAAGCATCACGCCTGAGGAAATGAATAGAACACTGGCCAATATCAAAACATCTTTATCTGAAGGCGGCATTGGTATTGGTGTGCCTATCGGGTACCTGCCAAAAACAAAGTCGGAAGAAATGTTTAAAGTATTTGAGCTCGGCGGCGAATTAAATGCATTGATCTTCTCACATGTACGCGAGCCTAATATGATTTCAATCCAGGAAGTCATTGCTGATGCAACGCTTACAAGCGCACCCCTTCACATTGTACATGTCAATAGTATGTCGCTGGGTCAGATTCAACTGGCGTTGGATATGGTTCAAGCGGCAAAAAATAAGCAGGTTGACATTACTACGGAATTGTATCCTTACACTGCTGCTTCTACTTCTTTGGAAAGCGCGATGTTTTTGGATGGTTGGCAGGAAAGGATGGGAATAAGCTATGGCGACCTTCAATGGGTAGCAACCGGGGAAAGACTAACGAATGAAACATTTGAAAAGTACCGAAAAACGGGCGGGACCGTGATCATTCATATGATGAAGCCCGAATGGATTTCAAAGGGAATTGCCTCTCCCGGAGTAATCATTGCTTCAGACGGAATGCCTTATGCAAAACTGGCTCACCCGCGAACTGCAGGTACTTTCTCCAGGGTATTGGGGAAATATGTGCGGGAAGATAAAGTCCTTGATTTAAATACAGCTATCGAAAAGATGACATTATTGCCTGCAAAAAGACTGGAAGGGATATCGCCCATGATGCGGTTTAAAGGAAGGATACAGGTAGGGGCAGACGCAGACATCACCATTTTTAACCCGAATACAATTACAGATAAAGCCACTTTTGAAAAAGGTCTGGAATTTTCTGCAGGCATTGAGTATGTTATGGTGAATGGAACATTCATTTTGAAGAATGGCAAAACGGTTCCGGCTGTTTTTCCCGGACAACCTGTTTATGGGAGGTTTAAAAAGTAAAGATGGGTTTTCTACAAGGATGTCGCTCCTCCGGAGCTGAATACATCATTCATGACCTTTCTACAAGGATGTCGCTCCTCCGGAGCTTGAATACAAAAAACTTGATTTATCTACAAGGATGTCGCTCCTCCGGAGCTGAATACATCATTCATGACCTTTCTACAAGGATGTCGCTCCTCCGGAGCTTGAATACAAAAAACTTGATTTATCTACAAGAATGTCGCTCCTCCGGAGCTGAATACATCATGCATGACCTTTCTACAGGAATGTCGCTCTTCCGGAGCTGAATACATCACGGAAATTCTTTCTACAGGAATGTCGCTCCTCCGTATTCTGAATGGATGACAGATCTAAAATACAGTTGCTCATCCAGAAATAATGTATAGAATATTTTTGTGCCTTTTGGCTCCGGAGGAACGGTATTCTTGTAGCTTTATGGCGTTCTTGTCTTTTAGCTCCGGAGGAGCTACATTCTTCCAACAAATCTAACCGCATGTTCATTATATTTTATTATTGACAATCATTATTTAATCAAAGAATGTTTTATTTCTAATAAAGACATTGGATTAATCTTTAGGGAAATCCTGAACAATAAATACTGCCATGATCAATAAGACCAATACCTCATCATCGGGTTCTTTGAAAAGGGTGCTTGGGTTTCCTTCACTTTTTGCAGTAGCTATAGGTTCAGTGGCGGCACAATCGAGTTTTGTTTCTTTACTCAATGGCACAGGATCCGGTGGAGGTGCTTTTTTTATTGCTTTGTTCATGGCATTTATCCTGACAGTTTGTTGCTCCTTTTCTTTTCTGGAATTATCACTTATGATGCCTAAGGCAGGTGGCTTGGGTACTTTCACGGCAGTTGCGGGTGGGCATTTTCTTTCCATTGGTGTAATCCTGGGAGGCTATGTAGCTGTAGTGGCTTTTTCAGGGCCGGCTGAATTAATGTTGCTGGAAAGCATTGTAGGTATGGTTTATCCTGGAGTGTTCAGCCATCTAGGTTTACTGATACTCATACTGTTTGCCATTCTCAACCTGCTGGGAATTAATGTCTTTTCTTCAATACAAAACTTGTTAGTATATGTTTTACTGGTAGCCTTGCTCGTTATTGGTATTACAGGCTTAAAAAATACAAGCGCCAGCGCTGTTAGCCTTGACAGTATAAGTAAGGATTTTGTAAGTAAAGGTGCTTCCGCATTGTCGCTGATAGCCCTGGCTTTGTGGTCATTTACCGGGCTGGAGTATGTATGCCCGTTTGTTGAAGAAAGCAAAAACCCCCGGAAAAATTTACCCAGGGCTATGTTGCTGGCTGCTGTCATGTTAATGGTTGTGTACGGTCTGTTGAGCTATGCTGCATTGAGGCATGTGCCTTTAGATAAACTATCGAAATCAGAAATACCACACTGGCTATTGGTAGAATCCCTTTTCGGGAATACTGCAGGGTTCGTCATGGTCGTTTTTGCCATTACAGCTACATCCAGTGTAACCAATACAGTTCTTGCCAGTATCCCCAGGATGCTTTTTGGGATGGCTCATCATGGACAGGTTCCTTCCATTTTCGGCCGTTTGCATCCCCGGTGGAATACGCCCTGGTTTGGAATAATGATTGTATTTAGCCTAATTGGTATTCCATTGATTGTATTGTCCAATGCAAAGGATTACATTCTGTTGATGCTCATTTCTGCAACTACTTTCTGGCTGGTGGCCTACATTGTTGCACAACTCAATGTGCTTGTTTTACGCAAAAAATATCCAACTTTTAGCCGTCCATTTAAAACACCATTATACCCATTACCACAGATTTTGGGCATTCTTGGAATGGCCTTTGCTATATGGAACAACTCACCTTCTATTATCCTGTCAAGACAGGTATACATTAATTCGGGACTGATGTTTTTGGGTATTTCCCTTTATTCTTTTTTATGGGTCAGGTATAAAATGAAAAAAGGGATATTCGAAAGAGAGCCGATCGAAGAGGCCATTACAGATTGATCAGAATCATTGATAAAAAATTCCCTTCAATTAAATCTTAATTTACACCACCCTTTCTGGTAGGTGATTTTTGCTCCGGCCATTTACCCGGCTCACCGGTTCTTGGATTTACCGGCAATACAATTTTTTCGCGGGAAGCATTCGCCGGATCTTCACAGGCCATATATACCAGGATGGCCGTAAGGATCGCATTGTTTCGAACATCATCAAAAACAATTTTATCATAAGTGTCCCTGTTGGTATGCCATGTATAGCTAAAGTATAACCAACTGTTAGAACTTAATCCAAACGCCGGAACGCCTGCTGCTGCAAATGATGCATTATCAGAACCACCCCCGGCGGGTGAGCCTGGAAACCTTGTTTCCAAAGCCTGCTTATACCCACCGGGTACTTTTGCCAGCCAGCGGCCCAGGTAATCGTATGAATGTAAAAGGCCACCACCGGAAATATTTACAACACGTCCGGTGCCGTTATCCTGGTTAAATAATACCTGCATATTTTTTACAATGTCCGGATGATCTTCTACAAATGCCCTTGAACCATTAAGCCCTTGCTCTTCACTTCCCCAATGCCCGGCCAGGATGGTGCGTTTAGGATTGGGATATATTTTCTTTAGAATGCGCATAGCTTCCATCATCACCAAAGTGCCTGTTCCATTATCAGTAGCACCTGTGGCACCGTCCCATGAATCGAAATGGGCAGACAGCATTACATACTCTGAAGATTTTTCATTGCCTTTTATTTCCGCAATGGTATTATACGTTGGTGCCATACCGTGATCTTTTGAATCTGCACGAACACTTATGGAAGGTTTCTTACCAGATTCAGTTAAACTGTATAAAAGGCCATAATCTTCCAGTGCAATATCAACGGTTGGGATCTTAGTTGTTTTTGCATCAAAAATTTTATTTACGCCAAATCCGGAAGACCAATTAGAACCTACAATTCCCACTGCCCCTGCTTTTTCCAATACCAATGCCAGATCTTTGTTATTTAATCCGGTTTTACTCAATCGTTTTCTCCATGCTTCTGTTTGTTCGGTACGGGCTTTTTTCATTTTTTCAAATGATTCTTTCGTTCCAAATTCTTCCCAGTTATAATCAGGCCGGCCTGTTGGTTGTTTCATTGAAATGAGCACAAATTTTCCCTTCACATTGGGTAGCCATTGCTGATAGGCCATGGAATCTGCCAGGTCAGGAATGATGATCAGTTCTGCGGTTATGGATTTGCCGCCGGTGTTTGGCGACCATGCCAGTTGTGTTCCTTCTAAAGATTTCACCCAGGGACTCATCATATCAATATGCGTAATGCCTCTTTCCCAGCTGCGCCATTCGCCCCATTTTTCATTTCTGGCAGTTATACCCCAGCCGGCATACCTGGCAATGGCCCAATCATGTGCCTGCTGCATCTTGGGCGATCCAACCAGCCTTGGCCCTATTCCATTAAGAAGTTCATTGGCCATTTTTTCCAGTTCAGAATTCTCCGTAGCTTCTTTTATAATGGCTGCAACTGTTAAGGAGTCCTTTGATTGTGCAAAACCTGCCATTACAGGCATCAGTAAAATGGCCAGAAACAGCATTCTCATTTTCTTCATATAAAGCGTTTTTTTGACTATCAATTTATGGGAAGATAGGAAATCATGGGAATAGTTAATTATCTTTCATTCATATAAAAAAACGAACTAAAAATGAAACAACGATCAATTCTGCAGCTGTTTTTTGGGACTATGACTGTAACGTTCATTTTGATTTTTACTGCATGTACTGCACCGCCAAAAGCAGATCCGGTAGAGGCCAATATTAAAATGTATTCTCATGTGTGGGATGAGATCATGAATAAAGGTAAATTAGATATGTTCAATGATTCCAATTTCACAAAAGACGTTGTGATGCACGTAAGTCCGACGGATATTGTTGGTATCGACAGCGCCAGGGCTTATTATGCAAACTTCCTGACCGGTTTCTCCAATATTCAGTTTACCATTAAAGATATTTTCGGCCAGGGAGATAAATTGGTAAAGCACTGGAATTTCAAGGGAACCCATACCGGTGTTTTCTTTGGTATGCCCGCAACAGGAAAGACATTGAATATTGACGGCACAACACTGGTCAGGATGTCTGGCGGTAAAATTGCGGAAGAAAGGGATTTCATGGATAACCTGGATATGATGACACAATTAGGATTGATGCCGGCTGCGCAATAATATTTCTTTGTAAGTCATATGAAAGCAAAATCAATCAAAGGAAACTCGACAGATGAAATCAGGGAAGCCCTTGATCTGGCCATGCAGGATGGATTTAGGCCCACACTGGCCATCCTTTTTATTTCTATAAACCTTGACAGGCAGGCGATTTGTAAAATCTTAAGTAAAGAAGGAATAGACTTTATCGGGGCAACATCATCAGGGGAATTTATAAATGGATATCAAACAGAGGGTGGATCAGTGCTTTTATTGTTAGACATGCCCCGTGATGCATACACCATTTTATTTGAGGATATTGGAGACAGGGATGTGCGTGAGGCTTCAAGCCATCTGGCACAATCTGCCTTGCAAAAGTTTAAAAAACCTGCTTTTATTCTATGCAGTACCGGTGTTTCTAAGCAAGGTGTATTGTTCAGGGGTGATGTCCTGCTGAAAAGCATGGCCACGGAAGTAGGTCCGCATGTACAAATTTTTGGGGGCATGGCCGGTGACGATGGAACTTTTACAGGGAGTTATATATTTACCGGGGATAAGGAAACAGATATTGGGGTTACAGCACTTATCCTGGATGAAGATAAAATCAGTTTGAATGGCATGGCCATTTCCGGATGGAAACCACTTGGATTAGCAAGGACGGTAACCAAAAGTGAGAACGGTTGGCTCTATACAATCGATAATCAGCCTGCATTGGAAATGTATTTGCGATACCTGGGAAAAGAAGCGGCACCCGGAGAAGATAAGTATAAGATGTTTGAAGACATTGGTGTACATTATCCGTTCCAGGTGGAAAATGCCGGTGATCCGGTTATGCGGACGCCATTTCTAATCAACCGGGAAGAAGATGCACTGAAGCTTGATTTTGATGTGCCTGTAGGAACAAAGCTTCGGTTTTCAACTCCTCCCGATTTTGATATTGTTGAAAATGTTTTGGAGAAAGCCAATGAATTAAAAGATAAGATCCAGTCTGAAGCGGAAGCCATGCTTATTTTTTCCTGTGCCGGAAGATTGAGTGCATTAGGCCCGCTCACCACTTTGGAAAACGATGGATTAAGTGATATCTGGAAGGCCCCGATGGCCGGATTTTTTACTTATGGTGAATATGGAACAGATAAAGATGTGAAACAGGAATTTCATTCCACTACCTGTTGCTGGGTGGTGCTGAAAGAAAAATAATATTCATATAAAAGAAAAAGTGCCATGCGTGCAAAATCAATCAAAGGAAAATCAATTCAGGAAATAAAATCAGCATTGGTCAATAGTTTAGCCGATGGTTATACACCCACGCTGGCTTTCGTTTTCTTATCTAATAAGCATGGCACAGAGGCGATTTGTGCTTTAATGAATGATCATGGTATTGCAGTTTTTGGCGCCACTACTACATCTGAATTTACAGAGGAGGGGGTTGAAACTGATGGTATTGCCATTTTACTTTTGGATATCAACCCGGCTTATTTTAAAATTGTTTTAAAAGATTTTGGAACCGGCTCTGTATATGAAGCCGCCAGTGAGATCGGGGAAGTTGGCATTCAAACCTTTGCACATCCTGCATTCATTATGTCAGCAGCCAATTTTACTGTTCACAACGATGAGGAGGTTATTACAGGCCTGGTGGATAAAGCGGGTGAAGAAGTTACCATTGTTGGCGGTATGGCAGGAGAGCCGGTGAATTTTACCGGGATTGTTTTTACCAATGATGCATCAAGTTCCAATGGGCTTATATCGATCATACTGGACCAGGATAAAATATCCCTGAAAGGAATGGCAGTCTCCGGTTGGAAATCTATGGGTACAAAGAAAGTCATCACCGCATGTAAGGGGTCCTGGATTTACGCCATTGATAATCTCCCTGCCACAGAAGTGTTCAAAAAGTATTTAGGAGAGGATATTTTTTCCGGCAGTTCTTCAGGAGACATTATCAAAACAAATATGAATTATCCTTTACAGTTTGAAAGGCCCGGAGGAAGCCCATTGAATATACCCTTTGTATCATTCAATACAACTGAACAATCGGTCATGATCCCTGGGATTGCCATTGAAGGTTCTGCTTTTCGGTTTTCATTACCGCCGGATTTTGATATTGTAGAATCGGTCATTGAAAGTTCAAGAAAAATAAAAGAAAAAGAATTAACTGAGGCAGATGCCCTTGTTGTTTTTTCCTGTGTGGCAAGGTTAGACTCTTTGGGCCCAATGGCGGCGATGGAATTAGAAGGACTGGCGGAGACCTGGGCCAGGCCTATGGTTGGTTTTTTCTGTCTTGGAGAATTTGGACGGGTTGCGGATGGCAAATCAGAATTTCATGGTTCCACCGTGAGCTGGGTCGCACTAAAAGAAAAATGATCTGAATAAAATATGAAAGCGAAATCTATCAAAGGAACTTCCAATGAAGAAATTCAGGTGGCATTGGCACAAAGCATGATCGATGGATTTAAACCCACCTTAGCCATTGTGTTTTTATCGATGAAGCAGGACAGGGATGCCATCACCGCAATGTTGGATAAAGAAGGCATTGCCGTTTTCGGTGCCACCACCAATGGTGAATTTATTGATGAAGAATTGGGCAAAGGCTCCATTGCCATTTTGCTGCTGGATATCAATCCTGATTATTTCACATTATTTTTTGCAGAGTACCCGGAAAAAAATTACCGCGAAGTGGCGAGTGAAATTGCCCGAAAAGCGCAGCATTTATTTCCCCATCCGGCATTCCTTCTTTCAGGCAGTCACATGGAAACCGATGCGGAACAATTGCTGTTCGGTTTTGAAGATGTAATAGGTAAGCAGGTTGACGTCTATGGCGGAATGGCCGGTGATGATTATGCTTTCATGGAACAGTTTGTGTTTACCAATCATAAATCCAGCAACAGGGGGATGATTGTACTTGCATTGGATGAAGATAAAATAACCATAAAGGGCATAGCTACCTGTGGGTGGAAGGCAGTGGGTACAGTACGCACTGTCACTAAAAGCACAGGTAATCATGTGTTTACTATTGATAATATACCGGTACTGGACCTGACGGCAAAATATGGTGGGCTTGAAAATATTGAAGAGGGTAATGCGCAGGTAGCTATGGAGATAGCGGTAAATTTCCCTTTGCAATTACAAAGGGAGGTTGGTGATCCGGTAATGAGACCCGGATTATTGATAGATTGGAAAGACCGTTCTTTTTATTGCAGTGGCTCTGTTCCGCAGGGATCTAAAGTCAGATTCTCCATCCCTCCTGATTTTGATGTGATGGAAAAAGTTATCAAAGGAGTTCAGGGATTAAAGGCAAACGAAATGCCGGATGCAGATGCGCTGGTTGTTTTTAGTTGTGCCGGAAGGATCCTGGCTTTGGGGCCCCTGATGAATATGGAAATTGAGGGTATAAAGAATGTTTGGAATGTGCCGATGGCGGGCATGTTCTCCAATGCCGAACTGGCAAGGGCAACGAAAGGCAACCTTGAAATGCATAACTGTACCACCTGTTGTGTCGTATTGAAAGAAAGGTAATTCATTGCATCTTCCTGTATTCTTAGCAGTTAAAAAAAATCATGAATCAACATTTGCAAAACATACTAGATTTTATACAGCAGTCAGATTCAATGAGTGCGGAAGAAAAGGAAACTATTTCCAAAGCGGTTAAAGAAGTTGAAAAAGTCATAACCATCACAGAATTCAAACTGGACAGAACCGAAAAAGTAAAACGCACAACCGCCATCCTGCTGGAAGAAACCATTGAAGAGCTGGAGCAAAAAAGGAAGGCCATTGAAGAATCAAACTCGGCGCTGACTAAATCATTGCAGGAACTGAAAG
>JAHEEX010000151.1 GCA_024640465.1 Sphingobacteriales bacterium
TGCCATGATTAAAAAGATATTCGACAGTGAATACCTCTGCGTTGGCAGCGGGATACAGCCTTTTAACGCCTGGCTGTTGTTAAGGGGCCTCAGGACGCTGCCCATGAGGCTGGAACGAATTTCTTCTTCAACCCGGGAAGTCCTAACATTCCTGAAACACCACCCTTCCGTGGAAGAGGTTATTTTTCCGCTGGATGAAAGCTACCCGCAATATGAACTGGCCAAAAAACAAATGAAAGGGGCTTCCGGATTGATCTCATTCTATATGAAAGCGGATACAATATCGGAAATTGAAAGCTTTTGCGAGCGGCTCAGGCATTTTAAGATGGCTGTCAGCTGGGGCGGCCATGAGTCATTGATCATCCCCAAATGCTCTTCGGTTGATCCCGGCAATTTTGATCCGCAGAACAGGGCACACCGCCTGCTTCGGATTTATGTGGGATTAGAAGATGCCGACTATCTGATCAGGGATTTAAGCCAGGCTTTTCTGCCGGATAATGTGTAAACGGTCGGACTGGTTGACAAGCGATTTTGTGGAACGCTTTTTTGGTTGAATCTTTGTAAACTTTACCAAAATGGCGGGACTATGGCCGGAATCAATAAATCAGGATACTTAAGGATAGCGTTTCTGGGATTTACACTACTTACAGGTATATCAATAAGTACTTCAGCTCAAACTGTAGAAAAATGGGACCTGCGTCGCTGCGTTGAATATGCCATGAAGAATAATATTTCGGTACGCCAGGCGGATATAACGGCCAGGTCGTCTGAAATTGCACTTAAACAGAGTCAACTGGCCCAGATTCCTTCTCTTAACTATAATATCAGCAATGGTTTCTCTTTTGGCCGTACATTGGACCGTACCACCAACGTGTACGTATCACGGTCGGCCATGTTCCAGCAGATGTCGCTTCAATCCAATGCACTCCTGTTTAATTTCGGCAGCCAGCGAAATGGTATTGAAGCCAATAAATATACCCTCGAAGCAGACAAAGCATCGGTAGACAAAGCCAGGAATGATATTGGTTTAATGGTTGCCCAACAATACCTGCGTGCTTTATTGAGTAAGGAGCAGGTTGAACTTAGCAGGGTTGTACTCAGCCAAACACAGTTCCAGTTAGACAATACAAGAAAGCTGGTGGATGCAGGAAGCCTGCCGGAATTGAATGCTGCAGAACTGGAAGCCACCCAGGCCAGGGACAGCGCTACGGTCATTCAAACAAATTCACAATATCAGCTCGACCTGCTAAGCCTGAAAGCCATGCTGAACCTGCCTGCTGATTATCCTTTCGAGATTGATACACCCCCGGTTGAAAATATCCCGGTTGACAATATACTTGAGCAGGATCCTGCTGAGGTTTTTGCCCTGGCAATGGGTTCACAGCCTCAGATCAAGGCCAATAACCTTAGGGTAACAGCCGCTGAAAAAACACTGGCTTCCCGAAAAGGACAATTGTACCCTACTTTAAGCGCTTTCGGTCAGCTTACAACAAACTATAACCAGTTTTTTTTAAAGACAACCGGATTTAATGTAACCGGTGAGCAATCCACAGGAACATATGCTAAATTCGGTGCAACCCAATTGCCTGTTTATGCACCTACGGGAAATCAGATCACAGAGAAAAGAGGCTTTGGTAATTTGTGGGATGGATATTGGGGAGAGTTAAATAACCAGTTTGGACAGGGCCTGGGGCTGAGTCTTAATGTGCCTATTTTCAATGGATGGCAGGCTAAAGCAAATATTGAAAGAGCCAAACTGGATGTAGAACGTAATAAGCTTGCTATTGAACGCGATACGCTTCAGCTGAAGCAGGATGTATATAATGCCTATCAATCTGCATTGGGTGCTTTTCAAACATACCTGGCAAGGGAAAAAGCGGTGCAGACTGCAGAACGCTCTTTTGAACTGGCATCCAAAAGGTATAATATCGGTGTGATGCAAACCATTGAGTGGTTATCCAATCAAAATAATCTTACACGCGCCCGCATCGATAAAATGGTGGCCCAGTATGATTATGTATTTCGGATGAAAGTGCTGGAATTCTATAAAGGGCGGGGAGTACGTTTATAAAACTTCAAATTTTTTTTAAAGGATAAATATAGGATCATGAATAAAAAATGGATTTGGTTGTTGGTGGGACTGGCTGTGTTGATAATTGGCCTGCTCGGACTCAAAAAAGCAGGTGTACTGGGAAAAGAAGAAGGAACAAAAGTGGCTGTTGAAAAGGTAACCCGTAAGAATATTACGGAAGTAGTTACTGCCAGTGGAAAAGTATATCCGGAGATTGAGGTGAAAATCAGTCCCGACGTTTCCGGTGAGATCGTTGAACTGACTGTTATGGAAGGAGACAGTGTAAAAAAAGGTCAGTTGCTGGCAAGAATTTATGGTGATATATATGCTACACAACGGGATCAGGCTACCGCCGGAGTAAATCAGCAACAGGCACAGGTTGGCAATGCAAGTGCTGCACTGGAAGCTTTTAAAGCCCGTATGGATCAGGCTGAAAGGCAATACCAGCGTCAAAAACAACTATACAGTGATAAAGTAATTTCTAGGCTTGAATTTGAACAGGCTGAAAATACTTACCTGACAGCCAAAGCCGATTATAATGCCGCTGTTCAATCCATAAATAGTACTAAGGCGGGTGTTGAAAGTGCCCGTGCAAGTTTATTGCGGGCCAATAAAGATCTAAGCAGAACCAGTGTTGTATCTCCGATGAGTGGTGTTGTTTCATTACTCAATGTTAAAAAAGGGGAACGTGTTGTTGGTAGTAACATGATGGCAGGTACGGAAATGATGCGTGTGGCTGATATGAGGGTGATTGAAGTCCGTGTGGATGTAGGCGAAAATGATGTACCTAAAGTAAGCTATGGTGATACCGCCATTGTTGAAGTTGATGCGTATAATAACCGAAAATTCAAAGGTGTGGTAACCCAGATTTCCAGCACAAACCGCGGTACCGGCGGTACCGTTACTACTTCATCAACTGATGTTACGAATTATGAAGTACGTATCAGGTTGATACCGGAAACATATAAAGATCTATTGGATCCTTCCCGTCCGAAGAATTTTCCATTCCGCCCGGGAATGAGTGCCAGTGCGGATATCCAGACAAATACACATACCGATGTACTGACTGTTGCCATTAATGCCGTAACTACCAGGGAAAAGTCTGATACAGGATCTGTAACCAAAGGTGCCAAAGCGGAAAAACCAAAAGAAGCCAAAACCGATCAGCCACAAAATGGCGCTACAACAGAGGTTGCTAAAAATGCAGATGACCTGGATGAAGTTGTTTTTGTTTTGCAAAAAGATGGTACTGTTAAAAGGGTTAAAGTACGCACTGATATACAGGATATCAATTACATTGAAGTAGTTGACGGTCTGAAGGAAGGTGATGAAGTGATCGTCGGGCCATATACAACAGTAAGTAAACTGTTGAGAAATGGAATGAAGGTAAAAGTGGTTCCAAAAGAGGAACTCTTTGAAGTAAAGAAATAATTCAACTTAATTCTATATTTACAGCGTCCCCTTTACGGGACGCTTTTTTTATGTAAATCTCACAGGTATGAAATTCGGCATGATTGGCAGCGGAAGCTGGGGAACTGCGATAGTTAAAATCCTTACAGATGGTAATCACCAGGTGAACTGGTGCGTTAGAACTGAAAAGATGATTGCGCATATCCGCCAGCGTAAGCATAACCCCAATTACCTGAGTTCGGTTAATTTTAATACTGGACTTCTACAGTTGACAACAAAGTCGGCAGAAGTTTTCCGGGAGTCAGATGCGATCATCATCGCTACACCTTCTGCCTATGTTATTCCCAGCCTGGAAGGGATCGCTGCAGCTGACTTTGCCGGAAAAAAAATCATCTCGGCAGTAAAAGGGATGCTGCCTGAAGAAAACCTTTTACTGAACGATTACTTGCATAATAAGCTTGATTTCAACCTGCAAGACTATCATACAATCATGGGGCCTTGCCATGCAGAAGAAGTAGCAGCTGAAAAGCTTTCTTACCTGACTTTTTCCGGCCTCAATGAAAATGCTACTGAAGAAATAGCAGGGTATTTCAGGACGCCGTATATCAATACGGTTATTAACACAGATATTTATGGTGTACAGTTTGCCGCTATCCTTAAGAACATTTATGCATTGGGTGCGGGCATTGCACATGGATTGGAGTATGGCGACAATTTCCTGAGTGTACTTATCGCCAATTGTGCTGATGAAATGGCAGGTTTTCTTAAAAAAGCAGGCATCATGAATATTGAAGTAGGTGTGCATGCAGAACCTGATGCGGAGCATCCGCGAAAATCACCCAATTATGCAGCATCTGTTTACCTGGGTGACCTGTTGGTGACTTGTTATTCGCTATACAGCCGTAACCGCACTTTTGGAAATATGATCGGGAAGGGCTACTCTGTACAGGCCACTCAACTTGAAATGAATATGGTGGCAGAAGGATATAATGCCAGTAAAAGTATTTTCAAGATCAATAAAGATATCCATGCAGATATGCCCATTGCAGAAACCGTTTACCGGATCCTGTGGGAGCAAATGCCGGCCAGCGAAGGCTTTAATATGATTGAGGGAAGCCTTATATAATCCGGGTAACATTAAAAGAAAATTAGCATTGTTTGGGTCCCGGTTAAGTTACATACCGTCGCATCATTGCGCCTTGGCGGTTAATGTATTTTCTTTCCCGTTTCACTATTTGCGAATATTAACTTTTCTTTGTTGAACAAATTTGAGGGCTTAGCGTTTATTCAAAAAATTTTTATGCCGGGAACAGTTATTAGAAAATTCAGGGAGATGCGAAACTATTCGCAGGAATATGTAGCAGGGAAAATGGGTATTTCACAAAATGCGTATAGTAAAATTGAAAACAATATCACGCAACTAACGGTAAGCCATGTTCGCCAGATTTCCGCGATCCTGGAAGTTTCCATAATGGATTTATTGAAGGATGATTTTGAGATCAGGCATAGTTCAGGAATGCAAATGGAAAGTGTAACCAAAGAGGCTTTGCTGCATAACCTGGACCAGATTAAAAAAAAGATCGAAAGCAAGAGTCCGGAAAAGCATGAGTTTTACCCTGTGATCATGGCATTATTGCAATCTGTGGATATGACCATGGGAAACGTACATTAATTTTCATCCTGGAATAAAGCAGCTGCAATTCCATCCGCAAAAAGTTTTCCTTCACGACTGAGTACAAGATGGTTTGAAATCATGATCATCTTTCCAGACCTGATAAAAGGGTCTGCCAGATTAACCAGCAATAAGGCAATTTCTTCGCCCCATTTGATCCTTATGTCATTAAGGCTAATTCCTGCAGCAGTACGAAGGGTAGTCATAATGTATTCATTCAACTGCTGCACCGGGCTCAATGATTCTGACTGAAATGGTATCCTGTTTTCTGATATCGATTTTATGTATTCGATATTATGCGCGATGTTCCATTTCCTCGACTGGCCATCAAACGAATGTGCTGATGGCCCAAATCCAAAATATTTTTTCCCCTGCCAGTAAGACCTGTTATGCCTGCTTTGCATACCGGGTAATGAGAAACTGGAAATTTCATAATGTTCATACCCGGCCTGCTCCAATAGGTCCATAAGCATCAGGTATTGTTCGGCTTGGAGGTCCGGGTCCGGAGCTTCTTTTTTATGTAAGGCAATCATTTTGTCCAGGGCCGTCTTGGGTTCTACCGTCAGGGCGTAGCAAGACAAATGGGGGATACGCAAAGTAATTGCCTCTTGAATATTAGCCATCCATGCATCAGAATCCAGCCCTGGTGTACCAAATATCAGGTCGATGCTATAATTATCAAATCCTGCAGATTGTATATCCTGAATGGCCTGCCTTGCCTGTTGTGCGGAATGCGACCGGTTCATCCATTGAAGATCCACTTCCCGAAACGACTGAATGCCGATGCTGAGCCGGTTTATACCGGAATCGATCCATGCCTTTGCTTTTTCCGGAGTAATATCATCCGGGTTCGCTTCCAGTGTTATTTCGGCATCCGGTGATACGGTGAAATCTTTTTTTAATTGCCCGAGTACTTTATCTAATTCCCCCTGATCCAGCATAGAAGGAGTGCCCCCACCGAAATAAATGGTTTCTATCTCTTCTTCTTTTTTCCCGGGAGTAAGGCTGATCTCTTTCAATAAAGCGTCCAGTAACTCGTTTTTAAACTGCAGGGAAGTTGAAAAATGGAAGTTACAATAATGGCAGGCTTTTCTGCAAAAGGGGATATGTACGTAAATACCTGCCAATTTATAATGCTTTTGAACTAACCAATGTAGTTTTGTTGTAATGCCAAAGGGACCACTGCTGATTTTTCTGTTATCTGTTCTGCTTTCTGTTGCCGGAAGGGTAACTGCACAGGATAATTATCTGCTGTATTACCATTTCAGTGGCAAAGATACGTTGGCTTCACCGCAATCATTGGGCTTGAAATCCGGATTTAAAAATGCTGAACAATGCAGGGCGTATACAGGCCAACTGAAATCATTCCTCCAAACCAAAGGGTATCTTACCGCTTCGGTAGACAGTCTGGTGTTTGACAGTTTGCAGGCAAGGGCCTGGATTTACCTGGGTGAAACCTATCGCTGGGCCTACCTGAAAGTTCCTGCGGAAGAGCAGAAAATATTAAATGCTGCAGGATGGAACGTTAACCCAGACAGTGGCGCTATTGCTGATTTTGGTAAACTGGAGAAATCCAGGGATCGGCTTATGGCATATATGGAAAATAACGGTTACCCGTTTGCGTCAGTCAGGCTGGATAGTATCCGCTTTGATGCAGATGGCGTGCGGGCAAAACTTCAGATCGATAAAGGACCTTTGTATAAGATCGACAGTATCCGGGTAACCGGAAACGTTAAGATCAAAAATTATTTTCTGCAGAAATACCTGGATATTGAAAAAGGAAGCATTTACCGGAAAGAGAAATTAAACCAGGTAAGCCCCAGATTAATGGAACTTCCTTATCTCAAAGAAACAAGAGGCTGGGACTTAACAATGCTGGGAACAGGCTCCACGCTTAACCTTTACCTGGAGTCCAGGAAGAGCAGCCAGATTAATGCGCTGGTTGGTTTCCTTCCCGATAACTCACAGGTTAACGGAAAATTGTTACTTACAGGTGAAGCCAATGTTAACCTAAAAAATGCTTTAGGCGGGGGAGAAACCATTGGCGTAAACTGGCAGCAGTTACAGGTAAAGTCGCCAAGACTGAACCTGGCTTTTCAGCAGCCATATATTTTCCGGACAGCGCTGGGTCTTGATTTTAATTTTGATCTTTTTAAGAAAGATTCTTCTTTTCTAAACCTCAATATGCAGATTGGCCTTCAATACCTGGTTTCTGCCCGGCAATCAGGAAAGGTATTTTTCCAGCGGTTAAGCACAAACCTGCTGACAATCGATACAAACCAGGTTAAAGCCACCAAACAGTTGCCACAATATATTGATGTGGCTACTGCTAATATTGGCGTAGATTATCAATTTAATAATACCGACTATCGTTTCAATCCCAGGCGTGGAAATGATATGGGCATTACATTCAGTTTTGGCTTGCGAAAGATCAAAGAAAATTCAACCATAACAAGCCTTCAGGAAGACATCAATGGAAATGATTTTGATTTCAGCTCATTATATGATACACTACAACCCAAGGTATATATTTTCAAACTTAAAGGGTATGCAGCCCATTTTTTCAAGCTCACAAAACAATCAACGATCAAAGCTTCTTTGCAGGGAGGGTGGGTGCAGTCGAAAGATATTTTTAAAAATGAGATTTTCCAGATAGGTGGTTATAAACTGTTAAGGGGATTTGATGAAGAAAGCATTTTTGCTACGGAATATGCCGTATCAACAGTTGAGTACAGGTTTTTAATAGGAGTGAATTCCTATTTGTTTGGTTTCACTGATTTCGGATTAGCTGGTAATAGAAGTTATGCGGAAGACATGAATCATAATTACCTGGGCTTTGGGGCGGGTATTGCTTTTGAGACCAAAGCAGGTATTTTTAACCTGACCTATGCAGTGGGAAAAAGAAACGATCAGAACCTGAATTTCCGGCAATCAAAAATACATTTTGGATTTGTAAGCCTATTTTAAAACAACCGATTTCCCTTTGTTGATAGCAACCAATACTTTTGCAGGGACTATGCGCAAAAAACAGGTTTATTTACTGGCTTTTCTAATTTTCTGTAGCAATCAAATCTTGTTACATGCGCAGGATAGTTCAGGGGCCCTGAAGGTCAAAGATACCAGCCGGCCTGTACTTCAGATTCCGGATACTACTCAGCAATTGACTGGAACAGATTCAATCAGGGTTATACTGACCGATCTGGATCGTTTTCCGTCAGGGGATACAAGCCTTGTTTATGGAAAGAAATTGGGGAAGTATATCTCGGAACATCCTTATTATAAAGTGATGCCGAAGGCGATACGATTACCTTCTCTTGTTAGGACCAGGCCCGATACTGACTGGATTTTTTACCTGTTTGCAGGCTGCCTGATATATCTTGCTTTAATCAGGATGGCCTTTCCACGGTATTTCCATGATCTTTTCCGTGTTTTTTTAAATTCATCATTAAGGCAAAAACAGATAAGGGAACAATTGATCCAGGAGTCTTTACCATCGCTGCTGCTCAATATTTTCTTCTTTTTCAGTGGTGGGGGATTCCTTTATTTCCTGGCCCGGCATTATGGTTTTACCAAACCATATAATCAATGGCTTGCATTTGGCTTTTGCATCATGCTTTTAATAGCTGTTTACCTGGTCAAATTCCTGCTTCTCCGGTTCATGGGTTGGGTTTTTGGCAAACAATCGGAGGCAGAAACATACACTTTTATTGTGTTTATGATTAATAAAATGGCGGGACTTGTTTTACTGCCTGTATCTATTTTAATGGCATTTTCCAATTACCAGGAAGCCCAACCGGTGATAGGCCTAGGGTATTTTCTATTGGTTATTCTGTTGGTTTACAGGCTGGTAAGGTCGTTCGGGGCTATACATAAAACTCTTAGGATTAATCAATTACATTTCCTCGTATTTGTTTTTGC
>JAHEEX010000152.1 GCA_024640465.1 Sphingobacteriales bacterium
ATCATGGAACCGATCTGCTGATCTCCGCCTAGCGGGCCACTCAGCATTTTTTTCACTGGTCGGTCGAGCTGATCTTCCAGCATTTTACCTGTTGTGCCGGTTGCAATCAGATCATGTCGGGCAAGGGCCGTTTTATTGAACTCGGCCCATTCTATCAGGTCTTTCTTTTTGTTATCGTGCGCCACCAGGGCGATATGCTTCCGCTTATTGAGCTTTCTGATTGTATCCATGGTTTTAGTTTACACTCTATAAAAAGAAAAGATAACAAAAAAACCGTATCCTACGGGGACACGGTTTTTTTGTTATTAAACCCAAAACCAACTGTATGTTTATGCGCCTTGCATTTCTTTGATTTTCTCACGGATCTTATTTTCTATTTCGGCGGCAAGTTCAGGATTGTCGTGCATGAGTTGCTTAACAGTATCCCGGCCCTGGCCAAGTTTATCCGTATTATAACTAAACCAAGATCCGCTCTTATTAATGATACCGAGTTCAACACCCATATCAATGATCTCACCGGCTTTGGAAATACCTTCACCAAAAACGATATCAAATTCAGCCGCACGGAATGGCGGAGCCACTTTATTTTTAACCACTTTTACTTTTACACGGTTACCAATGGCCTCATCACCGTCTTTGATCTGGGCAATACGACGAATATCCAAACGAACGGATGCATAAAACTTCAGTGCATTACCACCAGTGGTTGTTTCGGGGTTGCCGAACATCACACCGATTTTTTCACGAAGCTGGTTGATGAAAATACAAATCGTATTCGTTTTGCTGATGGTGGCCGTCAGTTTCCGTAAAGCCTGGCTCATCAAACGTGCATGAAGTCCCATTTTGCTGTCGCCCATTTCACCTTCCAGTTCCGCTTTCGGAACCAGTGCGGCTACTGAGTCAATCACCACTACATCAACTGCTCCGGAAAGGATCAGCCTGTCGGCAATTTCCAGTGCCTGCTCACCATAGTCTGGCTGAGAAATCAGCAAGTTATCTACATCCACACCTAACTTCTGCGCATAGGCGCTATCGAACGCATGCTCCGCATCTATAATCGCACAAATGCCACCCTTCTTCTGGGCTTCAGCAATAACGTGGGTTGCGAGGGTTGTCTTACCAGAACTTTCCGGGCCATAGATTTCCACGACCCTTCCTTTAGGTAATCCGCCGATACCCAGTGCCACGTCCAGCCCGATGGATCCGGTTGAAATGACTTCCTGTGTTTGCTCCCCTTTTTCATTCATCATCATAACACTTCCCTTGCCAAAATCTTTGTCGATTTTATCCAGTGTGAGCTTGAGCGCCTTGAGTTTTTCGTTGCTTGACATGCGTATTTTTTTTAGTATTTCAAAGTTATCTATAACATAAAGGTAGGGGATTTTAATTATGCACACTAATTTTTTTAGCAGTTTTTACACTAATTATTTTAGTGTTTTACACAAAAAAACCCTGCTATTTCAACAATAGCAGGGCAGACATGAGAAAACAAAACTATTAATACCGGCTGCAACCGATATAAATTCCTATAAAATAAACGTTTTCCTATGAATTTTCCAATACTCTTTTCCGGGTATTCGAAATTTTCTAACAGGAGATTATCGATTTTTTTGTCGAATTTTACACAAATCTTTCAAGCATGAAACAGTTATTCACGTTGACCCTGTCTGTACTGCTGGCTTTTGCCGTTTATGCACAAGAGCCTGTTTCTGCCACAAAAGGCGTAACCTATGGTGCCGGGACTACCGCTGAAGGTGTTATTCCGGTTGCGGATATGGAGAAGAAAATGGAAAATGATAAGTTTTCGGGTAAAGTATCGGGTAAAGTAGTAGAAGTTTGCCAGGAAAAAGGCTGCTGGATGAAGGTGGAAAAATCCAATGGTGAAACAATGATGGTTAAGTTCAAGGATTATAAATACTTCATGCCAAAGGATATTGTGGGTAAGGAAGTAGTCCTGGATGGTGAAGCTTCCGTTAAAGAGGTTCCGGTTAAGCAACTCCAGCATTATGCTAAAGATGCCGGTAAATCCGAAGAAGAGATCAAAAAGATCAAAGAACCTAAGAAGGAATTGCAATTTGTTGCTAAAGGGGTATTAGTATTATAATAGTATCTTACTGGCTTAGCGGTTAAGTACAGCATTTAACCGCTAAGTCAATAAGAACGCAATGTTTACAATGAAAAAAATCTTTTCTTTCTTTATATTGATTGCATTTGCCAGCAGTTGTGCATCTGTAAAAATCATTAAAGAAGAAACAGCTCCCGGTGTAGATCTCTCTGCATATAAGTCTTACAACTATTATTCCTTTCATGCCGCAGGAGATACCACGCCGCGTAAAACCGACCAACGGATATCGCAGATAAAAAAAGCCATATCTAATGAGCTCAATCAAAAAGGATATGTATTTTCCGCCAATAACCCGGATTTCCTGGTCAATATCTCCATTAATGTAAAGCAGGATGTACAGACGCGGGAGAAAACCCCCATTACAGATCCGCAGGTTCATGTTGGCCAACCCAATTATACATACAATCCGAATGATGTAGTAGTCGGGTATTATAAAACCGGAATGATGCAGGTTGATATCGTTGATGCAAAAAATAAGACCCTGGTCTGGCAGAATATCTCCGATGGTGTTCTGGCGGATAAGGAAAGCGATATTGATAAACGTTTGCAGGAAAGGTTTAAGAAAGTTTTTGAACATTACCCTGCTTCAAAAAAATAATCTAATCAGGGTAACTGTATTCTGCCTTTCACTTTCGATTTTCGACTTTCGATTTTCAACTTTATTTTATGTTTCCCTTTTTTAACTCCTCCACTGCATGATTTGCAGCCCTTGCTGTTAAAGCCATGAATGTGATGGATGGATTTTGGGTAGCCGTAGACGTCATACATGCCCCATCAGTTACAAATACATTGGGACAATGGTGAAACTGGTTCCACTTGTTGAGCATGGAGGTCTTTGGATCTTTCCCCATCCGAACACCGCCCATTTCATGGATGTCAAGGCCAGGTGCCTGTTGGGAATTAACGGTAACGATATTTTTACAACCGGCTTTCTCCAGCATTTCGGAACCCTGTTTAAAAAAATCCTTAATGATCTTCTCGTCGTTCTCACTATGATCCACATTCATCACCAGCTGCGGAATACCCCAGGAATCTGTCAGTTCCGTGCTTAGTCGCACATGGTCTTTTTCCATTGGTACATGCTCACCCTGCATCATCATATATACAGACCATTCCCCGGGGTCAAGTAATGCATTTTTATACGCGGAGCCAATACCATCCATGCCCGCACCACGGCACCAGCCGGCGCGATCTGCGCTGTAATGCACCATATAGCCCCTTTGAAAATCCGTTTCCTGTTTATATACATTGCGGAAATTGGGCATCATGACAGCCGTAGGTTTACGGCCATAATAATACGTATCCTCAAAGCCTTCAAAAACTGCGTTTATAGTTCCCCGGTAGTTATGAAATGCCATGTACTTTCCCAGCAGTCCGTTATCATTTCCAAGGCCATTCGGAAAACGTTTTGACGTGGAATTGAGCAGGATCAGGTTTGTATTTAAACAGGCCGCATTGATGAAAATAATTTTCGCAAAATATTCTGTTGCCTGATTTGTCTTTGCATCAATAACCCTTACGCCGGTTGCTTTTTGTTTTTGCTCATCATAAATAACAGAATGCACCACACTGTCAGGTCGAAGGGTAAGGTTCCCTGTTTTGGCGGCCCAGGGCAAGGTTGAAGAATTTGAACTGAAATAAGCGCCATAGGGACAACCCCGGTAGCAGAGATTACGGGCCTGGCATTGTGCACGGCCCTGTTGGGTATGAATGGGATTGGGCTTTGTCAGGTGTGCACATCTGCCTTGTATAACATACCGGTCTTTATATGCCGCCAGGATGCGCTTTTGCATTTCTTTTTCCACGCAGTTCATGTCAAAAGCGGGCAGGAACTCCCCATCAGGCATGGTTTCCACGCCGTCTTTATTTCCACTGATCCCTGCAAAGCGTTCCACATGACTGTACCATGGTGCGAGGTCATCATAACGTATGGGCCAGTCAACAGCAAATCCATCTCGTGCCGGTCCTTCGAAATCATATTTGCTCCAGCGTTGGGTCGCCCTTGCCCATATGAGTGATTTGCCGCCCACCTGGTATCCCCTGATCCAATCAAATGGCTTCTCCTGCACATACGGATGCTCTTTGTCTTTCACAAAAAAATGCTGCGTGGCTTCATCAAATGCATAACAACGACCAACGATAGGATTCTCTCTTTTTACTTCATCATTCACGCCCCGGTGTTTGAATTGCCAGGGATCCATGGTAGTGGTTGGATAATCTTTCATGTGTTCAACCATGCGCCCTCTTTCAAGGACCAGCGTTTTGAGCCCTTTCTCGCAGAGCTCTTTGGCTGCCCATCCGCCGGATATTCCGGAGCCTACAACAATAGCATCGTACATATTTTCAGCCATATTATGTATTTAACCGAGATGAAACAAAGTAAAAAAAACGCTAAGCATTTACAATCTTCATTCCGCCTTCTGAGTACCGCTGACCTGCCGCTATATCAACCGGAAAAAGATTGGAAATGTCGTCCAGATCTTTTTTCGTAAAATGAATCTCCGCAGCCCCTGCATTTTCTTCAAGGTATTTGACTCTTTTTGTACCGGGTATCGGGAAAATATGTTCCCCCTGTGCCATTACCCAGGCAAGTGCCAATTGCGCCGGAGTACAGCCTTTTTCTTTTGCAAGTGCTTTCACTTTCTCCACCAACAGCAGGTTTTTATCAAAATTTTCTCCCTGGAACCTTGGTGCATTTCTGCGCCAGTCGTCTGCTGCGAGGTCTTCCGGTTTGGTTATTTGTCCGGTTAAGAAACCCCGGCCCAGCGGACTGTATGCCACAAATGCCACACCGCTTTCTTTGCAGTACTGAAGTATTTCTTTCTCCGGATCACGGCTCCACAAAGAATATTCTGTTTGCACAGCACTGATAGGATGTATGGCCTGGGCTTTTTTTAGTGTTGACACACTTACTTCAGATAAACCCAATGCGCGGACTTTCCCTTGTTGTACGAGTTTTGCCATAGCGCCAACAGTATCTTCGATGGGCGTTTCGGGATCAACCCGGTGTAAATAATACAGGTCGATGGTTTCAATATCCAACCGTTTAAGACTCGCTTCACAGGCAAACTGAACATAATCCGGTTTCCCGCTCATGCCGCGCCACTGGCTGTCGGCCAGGTTGCGTACAAATCCAAACTTAGTGGCCACTACAAATTTATTCCTTCGACCTTTAATGGCTTTGCCCACCAGTTCTTCATTGATATATGGGCCATAAGCATCTGCAGTATCTAAAAAATTAATACCGAGTTCCAATGCACGGTCGATTACTGCAAATGATTCCTTGTCATCATGCGGACCATAAAATTCACTCATGCCCATACAACCCAGTCCTAATTGGGAAGCGGTAAGGCCCTGTGTGCCAAGTTTTCTTTCTTCCATTTTTTATTGAATTTACTGAAAAGATCAGCAGCTGGCTGACCCGGTTTATATGAAGTCAAAAAATAATTTCAAAGCCCTGCCAGGAAACCGAGTAACTTAAGCATATCAGCCTCTTTGAAAAAGTTTACCTTATTTTCTTCAAGATAGGTTGTCAGCTGATTTTTGTTATTGCCAAAAACAGCTAAGAGGTTTTTCTTGTTGGCAAGCCGAAATTGTCCAAATTTGTCGCCAAAATAATACCTGATACTTTCTTTATAAGTAAGCACTTCCTTTGCAACCATGTTTTTCAAAGGATTACCACTGGATGACAAAGTAGTAAATGCATCTACTGAAGCATCGGTTGGTTGTCCCATTGAACCAAGCCGCTGATGGTTACTGATCATAATGACCCAAAACCTGCCCAGAATGATATTACCTGCTGTGGCCAGCTGTTCCAGGTAAACTTTATCATAAAAAAAAGTATCTGAGGCGATAATAATATGTTTGAAATTTTCCGGTTTGTCCAGTGTAAGTGTATCGCCTTTTTCATCAATATATTCTACTGCCGCTATCAGTGCATTATAGTTCATCCGGGCCGTACCTACCGTATTGCTCTTATAAAATCCCTGGCCGATTTGAAAATCGTTGAAAGCATAACGGTCTGCGGGTGTAATTATATCATATACTTTTTCACCGGGATTAACTTTAAACGATTTTAGGTCCTGGGCAAAATGAGTTTGCGTTATGGCCAGGCAAAACAATAAAAATATAGACCTTTTATACATATATTAATTTATACCCCGAAGAAATCAAACATAGTTTCCTTATCCTTGTAAAATAAGATTTTTGAAGCAGTAATATGAAGCTGTCGGTCATTATAGTAAATTTTAACGTTAAATATTTCCTTGAACAATGCCTTTTTTCAGTCAGTAAAGCGGCAAGGGGTATTGATGTGGAAGTATTTGTTATTGACAACGCATCCACGGATGGAAGTCGCGAGTGGCTGGAAGAAAAATTCGCTGAAATAAAATTCACCTGGAACAACCATAACCACGGTTTTGCAAAAGCCAATAACCAGGCGCTGCAAATGGCAGTAGGCGAATATATTTTATTCCTTAACCCGGATACAATTCTTCCGGAAGACTGTTTCCAGAAAAGCATACATCATTTAACCAATCACCCCGAAGCCGGTGCGCTGGGTGTTTGTATGCTGGATGGATCGGGGAGATTCCTGAAAGAAAGTAAAAGGGGATTCCCAACCCCCATGGCAGCATTTTTCAAACTAACGGGATTGTCTACCCTATTCCCGAAATCTGCTTTATTTTCCCGTTATCACATGGGTCATCTTGATCCTGCAGTTAATCACGAAACCGATGTTCTCGCGGGAGCTTTTATGTTGGTTCGAAAAAAAGTGCTCGACATTACCGGTGGTTTTGATGAATCCTTTTTCATGTATGGCGAAGACATAGACCTGAGTTACCGCATACAGAAAGCCGGATATAAGAATCTTTATTATGCTGATTGCCCTATCCTGCATTTCAAAGGCGAAAGTACCCGGAAAGGTACCCTCAATTATGTACGGCTCTTTTATGGCGCCATGGCTATTTTTGCGCGAAAACACTACGGCAGTATGAGGGCCGGCATTTTCAGTTTTTCCATTCATCTGGCTATCTGGATACGGGCTTTTTTCTCCGCAACCGGGCATTTTCTGCGATACCTGCTGAATAGCCTTAATCGCCTGCTGCCCAAGCCGCTCAATGATGCAAAAGAACTGTTTATCGCCGGAAACCCCGAAGGATTTGAAAGAATATTGAATATCCTGAGTAAAGATCATCATCAGAAAAAAATCCCTAAAAGAATTGCCACAACCGAAGACCAGTACAATGCCATTGGCAAACTGGAAGAATTACCCCTGCTGATGCATAAAATGTCCATACAAGAAATCATTTTTTGTGAAAACGGGCTTTCATTTAAAGAGATCATCCGCTATTGCCAGGTAGTTCCGGAACACTTACGCATACGGATAAGCGCGAATAATTCCGATAGTATTGTAGGAAGTGATACCAGCCTGCCTGCCGGGTAAACAATTCAACATGATTTGAATTTCCTATCTGAAAGATTTTGGGAAATACAGCGAAAAAATCCGGCTTTACTAAAATGCTTTAAAGGATTTAATTTTTAAGATTAGGTAGTATAGTTAAATAATGTTGAGCGTAGCGGCCTTGAAAAAATGGCGTTAAAAAAATGGGGGCGTATGCCGTTAAAAACCCGGCGCTGTTTGAGCCAGCAAGTTCTTTGTACCTGATGCATTTTGCGGCGAGTTCGGCGGGTTTAGGCATACGCTCCCATTTTTAGCCATTTTTTCAATCCCGCACGTGCGGGATGATTTTTTTTGTTACTTTTTTGCATCAAGGCAAAAAAGTAAAAGAGATTGTTGTAAAGAATTTGCGTTTAAAATACTTAATCCTATTAATTTTTAACCAGGGTTTAATTTGTCCTTTTTGCCCTTTAAACCATGTTTTAAGGAAAAAATATACCTTTTCCTGAGGTTGGGATGAACGGCATGATTATTTTGCATAATGCTTTATCTTGCAAATAATGTCGATTATTGATTTACATCTGCCAAAAACGATTGCCAAAGCTTTAAAACTTCCTTCCAACTCGCCCAAGCGTCAGCAGATCAGGGTATTGAAGAAACTGCTGAAAAAGGCGCGATACACGGAGTTTGGGCAACAATACTTTTTTGACCAGATCCTAATGAACCGTCACCCAGGCAAAAAGTTCCAGGAACTGGTGCCCACTTTCGACTACAGCAGTATCTACAAGGCCTGGTGGCATAAAACCCTTGAGGGAGTGCCGGATGTTTGCTGGCCCGGAAAGATCAAATACTTTGCGCTGAGTTCCGGAACATCTGAATCTTCCAGTAAATATATTCCCATAACACAGGACCTGATGCGCGGCAACCGCATCGTAATGATCAAACAATTATTGACCCTCCGTTCATATGATCATCTGCCCTGGAAATCGGTGGGAAAGGGTTGGCTGATGCTTGGTGGCAGCACCGACCTTCAACAGGGGCCGGGATATTATTCCGGCGACCTGAGCGGGATCACTGCCAAAAAAGCGCCTTTCTGGTTTTCCCCTTTTTATAAACCCGGAAAGAAAATCGCCAGGACCAAAGACTGGAATGTGAAATTGGAAGAAATTGTGCAACAGGCCCCCAATTGGGATATCGGTTTTGTAGTGGGCGTTCCGGCCTGGATACAAATGTGCATGGAAATGGTGATTGAGCGGTATAAGCTGAATAATATCCATGAGATCTGGCCGAACCTGGCATTCTTTGTACATGGTGGGGTGGCTTTCGAACCATATAAAAAGGGATTTGAAAAATTGCTGGACCATCCGCTGATCTATATTGAAACCTACCTGGCTTCCGAAGGCTTCATGGCCTACCAGGACCGGGAAGATTGTACGGGCATGCGCCTGGTAACCAATGAGCATATTTTCTTTGAGTTTGTTCCTTTTGATGAAAAGAATTTTGATT
>JAHEEX010000028.1 GCA_024640465.1 Sphingobacteriales bacterium
ATGCCAAATTAAATTGCCCGGTAAGTAAACTGCTGAAGGCAGAGATAAGCCTGGAAGCGGAACTTTTGTAGTAAGTCTTTAGTCGGGAGTCGTTAGTCAACAGCCGGAATGGTAATTAAACCAATTTGGCAGAAAAATTTGAATTATATGATAGTAGAGACGCAATGCATTGCGTCTCTACACAAATCAACACTACAATCCAGCCAATTACAGGGGTTTTTTGATGTTGAGTTGGCGACTGTCGACTGGTGACTGGCTACTGCCTTAAAGGAACTTGTCTCCTTTATTTCGTTTTACTTCTGCAACGTATTCTTTAATTTCCTGTTCCTTATCTTTTTTACAGATAAGTAGTACGTCTTTTGTATCTACAACAATAAAATCATCCAGGCCCTGCAGGACAACTAGTTTTGTGTTTGGGGCGTGTACCATACACCGTGTGGCATCAATAACCATTACATGATCACCGGCAGCTGCATTACCGAGATAATCCCTTTCCATATTTTCGTATGCAGAATTCCAGGTTCCAAGGTCGCTCCAACCAAAGCTGGAGGGAATGATATACACGTTATCCGCTTTTTCCATGATACCGTAGTCAATGGAAATATTGGTACACTGTGGATATATACGGGTTATTGCTTCTTTTTCGCGTTCTGTGTTGAATAAAGCTTTCTCGCTTTCAAAAACTTCTGCCATTTCCGGCAGGTATTTTTCGAAAGCTTGTATAATGTTTTTTATCTGCCAAACGAATATGCCTGCGTTCCACAGGAACTCACCGCTTTGCATGAAGGTTTTGGCCAGTTCCGTGTTGGGCTTTTCCGTAAAGGTTTTGACTTTATATACATTCTCACTCGCCGGATGCTGATCAAATTGAATATATCCATAACCGGTATTAGGATAAGTCGGTTTAATCCCAAGCGTAATAAGTGCTTTATGTTTCTGTACGAAATTCATTGCCTCCAGGCATACTTTATTAAAGCCGGTTTCGTCCAGGATCAGGTGATCGGCAGGTGCGCAAATAAGAGAACCATTTGGGTTTAACAGGTTCAGTTTATAAGAAATATATGCAATACAGGGTGCCGTGTTTTTCCTGGAAGGCTCACAAAGAATATTTTCTTTTTTTAAGGCAGGAATTTGTTCTGCAACTATATGTGCGTATTCTTCAGAGGTTACGATGAAAATATTTTCAGCCGGGATAAACCTGGCGAATCGATCATAAGTAGCCTGTATCAAAGTTTTTCCGGTGTGTAGTATATCCAGGAATTGCTTTGGGTAGCTGGCGCGGCTCATAGGCCAGAAACGGCTTCCAATTCCACCGGCCATAATGGCTACGTAATGATTTTTATCCATTGTATTAAACTTGGTTGTCGGGTATTAGACTTGAGTGTATTTTTCTTAAATTAATCCTTCTTTGATGAGGTCATGTAAATGAATAACACCTGCATAGGCGCCATCCTTTGTTACCAACAATTGAGTAATATTATTTTTCCGCATACGGTCAAGTGCATCCACTGCAAGGGCATCTCCTTCAACTGTTTTTGGTCCCTTGCTCATAATATCCCTGGCTTTAACATCGCTAAGATTATCCTTTTTCTCCAGCATCCTTCTCAGGTCGCCATCCGTAATTACACCGGTCAGTAAACCTGTATCATTCAAAACGGCAGTTATGCCCAGTCTTTTTTCTGTGATTTCCACAATGACTTCCCTCAGGGTATTATCTTCCCTGACCACAGGTTTTTCGTTCTGATTACTCAGATCAAAAACACGGAGATATAGTTTTTTCCCCAGGGCCCCACCCGGGTGGAACTTGGCAAAATCACTGGAAGTAAAACCTTTTAATTCCATCAACGTAACTGCAAGGGCATCACCCATCACCATTTGGGCCGTTGTGCTGGATGTTGGCGCAAGGTTATTGGGACAAGCTTCCTGTGAAACGGTTGTGTTTAAAACATAGGTAGCTTCCCGCGCCAGCAGGGAGGCCGTATTTCCCACCATCGCGACAAGGGGATTGCCCATATTTTTAATGAGGGGTACGAGAACCCTGATTTCGGGACTTTCGCCACTTTTTGAAATGACCATTACCACATCATCTTTCTGTACCATCCCGAGATCACCGTGAATGGCATCTGCAGCATGCATGAAAATAGCCGGAGTACCCGTACTATTCAGGGTTGCAACAATCTTTGCGCCGATTATGGCACTTTTTCCAATGCCACTGATCACCAGGCGCCCCTTCATATCTGCCAGTAAATGGGTAATTTTTTCAAAATCAGCATCTACAAAAGAAGCTAATTCTCCAATGGCCTGGGCCTCAAGCGTAATTGTGCGGAGGGCAATTTCCCTGATATTCATATTTTCCATTCGAAATCCCCGCAAAAGTATTATTTTAAGATGAAGAACAGCCAGGCAATTAAAACCGATTTTGGGCTATTTAAACAGGCAAGGACCTGTTAAACTTGCTTAGCCCAAGCCGTTTTATGGTATCTTTGCCAGCTTTCCTGACGGGTAAGTCTCACACTTCCCCTGGTGCAGGAATTGACAAAATCTGGTAGTATTCTTCAAAATACAGGCAGCAATTTTTCAACAGTGAGTAAGTAAAGTCAGACATGGCAACGGCTAAAAAAGCATCAGGTAAAATAAAAATAACCGGGATTGAGGCAGAAGTTAACACCAAGCCTGCTTCTAAAACTAAAAGTACTAAGAAGGTATTCAGTAAGGCAGACCTTCAAAAAGCGCTACGCGAATATTTTGGATTTGACGGCTTCAAGGGGAACCAGGAAGCCATCATACTCAACCTGCTGGCAGGCAACGATACTTTTGTTATCAAACCAACAGGAGGTGGCAAAAGCCTTTGCTACCAGCTTCCGGCCATTATCAGTGAAGGCTGCGCGATCATCGTGTCCCCTCTTATCGCACTGATGAAAAACCAGGTAGACCTGGTTCGTGGATACAGCAGCCAGGATGATGTGGCACATTTTCTAAATTCAACACTCAATAAAAAAGAAATTAAGGTAGTGCATGACGACCTTAAATCAGGCAAAACAAAATTACTGTATGTTGCCCCTGAAACGCTGACCAAGCAGGAGAATCTAGATTTTTTCAGCGACCTTGATGTATCTTTTTTTGCAGTTGACGAAGCCCACTGTATTTCTGAATGGGGGCACGACTTCCGGCCTGAGTATCGTCGCCTGCGGGAGATGATGGACCAGATCAATGAAAAAGCCCCGGTGATTGCCTTAACGGCAACGGCTACCCCAAAAGTGCAAAGCGATATTGTTACAAACCTGGGACTCCGCAAACCAGAGATATTTATTTCCTCTTTTAACCGGCCTAACCTTTATTACGAAATCAGGCCTAAGGTCAAAAAAGAGCAGACCATAAAAAGCATCGTTAAGTTCATACATGAGAACCGCGGTAAAAGCGGCATCATTTATACCTTAAACAGGAAGACCACGGAAGAGCTTGCTGATATACTCATGGCGAATGGGGTCAAAGCGGTTGCTTATCATGCAGGGATGGATGGTAAAATCAGGTCAGACAGGCAGGACCAGTTCATGAATGAAGATGTACAGGTAATTGTTGCCACCATTGCATTTGGTATGGGGATTGATAAGCCGGATATCCGATTTGTTATACATTTCAATATACCCAAGAGTATTGAAAACTATTACCAGGAAACGGGCCGTTCGGGCCGCGATGGGATGGAGGGTAAGTGCCTGCTTTATTTCTCCCATAAAGATGTTTCCAAACTGGAACACCTGATGCGTGATAAACCGCTCAGCGAAAGAGAGGTAGGCGCTCAATTGATTGATGAAACGGTTGCATTTGCAGAAAGTGGTGTTTGCCGCCGTAAGGTATTGATGAATTATTTCGGGGAAACATACCCAGACAAAAATTGTAAAAACTGCGATAACTGTCTTAATCCGAAAGAGAAAATAGAGGCTAAGGAGAGCGCGGTAAAAGTGTTGAAAGTGATCAAAAGCCTCGATGAGCGTTTCGCCACAGATTACGTGGTGCAGATATTAGTAGGAAGGCTTAGTCAGCAGATACAGATGTACCGGCACGACGGACTGGATGTTTTTGCCAGTGGCAACGACCAACCGGATCATTACTGGAAATCGCTTATCCGTCAGCTCTTACTGGAAGGCCTACTCGAAAAAGATATTGAAGAATATGGAATATTGAAATTCACTGCTAAAGGAAATGCGTTCCTGAAAAAGCCAACCAGTTTCAAGATCGTCATGAATAATCTTTGGGAAGAAGCCAATGAAGATGATGAAGATGGCGGGCCTGAAGGAAGTTCAACAGCGGCCACCGATCCTGTTTTATTTGAGATGCTGAAGGAAGTGCGCAAACAATTGTCCAAGGAGAAAAAGCTTCCGCCTTTTGTGATCTTCCTGGAATCGTCGCTCGAGGATATGGCTACACAGTATCCAACAACCCTGGAAGAACTGGAAAAGATCAGCGGTGTAAGTAAGGGTAAGGCCATACGATATGGCAAACGTTTTGTGGAAATGATCGCGCAATATGTGGAAGAGAATGATATTGTGAAACCGGATGATTTTGTGATGCGCAGTGTGGTAAATAAAAGTGGGAACAAAGTTTTCATCATCCAGCAGGTTGATAAAAAAATGCCGCTTGAAACCATTGCCAAGGGTAAGGATATGCGGATCGACCAGCTGTTGGAAGAAATGGAAACCATTGTTGCCAGCGGAACCAAACTAAACCTCAATTATGCCATCGACCAAATGGTGGATGAAGACGATCAATTAGATATACTCGATTATTTCAAGAGTTGCGAAACCAGCAGCCTGGATGTTGCCCGGGAAGAACTCTCGGATCTGCAGTTGGAATGGGAACAGCTCAAGATCATGCGGATCAAGTTCCTGAGTGAATTTGGTATTTAAACATGGCGCCTTTGCGGTAAAATTATGGTTAATGCTGTAGCCTTTCAATCAAATCTGCAACTAATGCGGTCCATCCTGTTTGATGCGAAGCACCTAATCCTTTTCCGGTATCTCCATGAAAGTATTCGTAAAAAAGTACCAGCTGCTCATTTCCGGGGCGTGAATAGAATTCGTGATATTCTCCAAATAAGGGCCTTTTCCCTTCTTCATCTTTTTCAAATAACCTGATCAGCCTTCGGCTAAGTTCATCCGCCACTTCCACCAGGTTCAGTTGAATACCGCTTCCAACGGGACATTCCACCTTTAGGTGATCGCCATAAAATTCTCCATATTGCCTGATGCTCCTGATGATCAGGTAATTCATCGGAATCCATACCGGGCCGCGCCAGTTGGAGTTCCCGCCAAAAAAATCACTGGTAGAATCACCCGGATCATAGTTTATCGTGTAGTCGGTGCCGCTAAAATGAACCGTGTAGGGATTTTCCTCATGAAACTTAGACAGTGCCCTGATCCCTGTTGGAGAAAGGAATTCGGCTTCATTCAAAATCCGTTCGAGCAAAAAGACCAGTCTTTCTGTAGGGATCAGCGATAACAATATCTCGTCTCTTTCGCCATGTTCTTCATTAGGCCAGAATAAACCATTTTTAATGCGATACTTTTCGAACCAACTGCTTCGCTTTTTGAAGTCCTGTAATTTGTCCATCACCTTTTTCTGGATCACTGACACAGCAAAAAGGCTTGTAAGTCCAACTACAGACTGAATCTTTAACTGCACCGGGCTTGCACCATGGATGGCCAGCATATCATAAAAAAACTTGTCATCTTCATTCCACATGCCATGTTCGTTCAGTGCCTCTGCAATGAAAACAAACTGCTCAAAAAATTTGGTTGCGGTATCTTCAAATGCATCATCTTTTATGGCGATCTCCAGAGCCATGTCGAGCATATTCAGTGCATACATACCCATCCAGGCAGTACCATCGGCCTGTTCCAGGAATGCCTGGCCCTGAAGTTGTGAGCTTCTGTTGAATACGCCAATATTATCCAGCCCGAGAAAACCTCCCTCAAACATGTTATTGCCGTTTGGGTCTTTACGGTTCAGCCACCAGGTGAAATTTATCAGGAGCTTTTGGAAGACCCTTTTCAGGAATACAATATCCCCTTTCCCGGATTTTCTTTTTTCGATATGGTATACCTCAAGAGCTGCCCATGCCTGAACGGGTGGATTTACATCAGAAAAATTCCATTCATATGCCGGCAATTGCCCATCGGGTTTCATATACCATTCCCGCATGATCAGCAATAACTGGTTTTTAGCAAAGCAGGGATCTATAAGCGCCATGGGGATGCATTGGAATGCAAGGTCCCATGCAGCATACCAGGGGAACTCCCATTTATCCGGCATGGAAATGATGTCCTGGTTTTTAAGGTGCTTCCAATCATGGTTGCGCCCCGCTTGTTTGCCTTTGTTGGCAGGGGTAATTCCATCACCAGTATTCAGCCAACGTTCTACATCATAATGGTAGTATTGTTTACTCCACAGCAATCCGGCAAATGCCTGTCTTTGAATTTCCCGTTTTTCAGAACCTTCAATAGAAGACAAAAGATCATTATAAAATAAATCTGCCTCGCTTTTGCGTTCAATGAATATTTTTTCGAAACCCGGTGAAAATGGGTCTGCGATGACTTTGTTTGCTAATCGCAGGTAAATATGCTGTGATGCCCCTGCTTCAAGTTTGATTTTATATACCGGTGAGCATTTTGTTCCTGATTTCTTGTTTTGGAAAGGGCTGATATCTTCCCCATCAATAATAACCCGGTGAAAAGCATCTTTGGTAAAAACATTCCCGTCTTCCAGTCCCTGGATAATTTGAAGGTTTGTTTCATTCTCTGTAAACAAAAGGTCATCGGGGTCCTGGAAATAAAGGAATTTCGAACCAAGCCTGTTGTGTATGGCCTTTACAGAAGTGTTGTTTCGTTTTAAAATAACTGGCTTTTCAAGTCCGCTATTGTACTGCCAGCGATTGTAAAACCATAGGGTAGGCAATACCGTTATATCTGCCGTCTCTTTCCCACGATTGGTAACAGAAATCCTTATACATATATCTTTCGCATTGTGTTTTGCATAGGTAACATGTACATCAAAATAAGCGTCATTGTCAAAAACCCCGGTATCGAGGATCTCATATTCTGGTTCCTCACGGGATCGTTTGCTGTTTTCCTTAACGAGCTTATCGTAGGGGAATTCATTTTGCGGATACTTGTATAAGTATTCCATATAATAATGAGTGGGCAGGTTATCGAGGTAATAATATAATTCTTTAACATCCTCTCCATGATTACCCTGGTAATTACCCAGTCCATATAAACGTTCTTTGAGTATTTTATCTTTTCCGTTCCAGAGGGCAACGGAGAAACAGAGGTTCTGAAAGAAGTCTGAAATTCCCGCCAGTCCGTCTTCGCCCCAGCGATAGGCCCGGCAGTGTGCGTGTTCGAATGGAAAATAACCCCATGCGTCGCCCTGAGCACTATAATCTTCCCTCACTGTACCCCATTGCCTTTCGCTCAGATAAGGACCCCATTGTTCGAGTGGTACTTTCTTTCCGGCATTGGCAGTCAGGCGTTGCTGTTCTGGATTCATTGCATAAAAATAAGCTTTCATCATTTATTAACAGCAGCTAAGCAAAAGGAACAAATTGTGCGGATAAATGTTAACGTGCTATGTTACAATTTTAGCCCACAGAGAGCCACAGAGTATATCCTGTAATGCTCTGTGGTTCTCTATTTACTCTGTGGCTCTCTGTGGCCTTGTGTTAATATTGAAATCAATCATGAAAGATTTCCATAAATTCAATACTGAGATGTATAAGCGCAGTTTATTTTTTATGGTGATCCTGCTGGTTCAATATGTATTTGTATTGGCATCTGATTCAATCCCTTTGGTGTTGAATGGGCATAAATTTATTGCCGGTGACACTATGAGCTTTGTTTGGGATGGAGCAGTAATTAACAAAGGATATCCAATGGCTTCCATGCATCTTTGGGCAGATCATTTGGAAAGTGGTCGGCGTTGGAAATTCCGGTATCCAGTACTGAATGGTGAAGCCAGAGGTGAACTTAGCATAGGAGATAGTATGCCGGCAGGAAATTATGCGCTCAACTTTATGGCCGCTGAACAGTTTTTTGAAGTAAGGGGAAGGGTGAAAAGCGTGAAATTAAAAATGGCCTATAATCATCAGACAAAGAAACGCGACACCATTGCCGTATTTGAAACCCCCAGGTTAACGGGAAAGGAAATGCGCTATACCTTGCTGAACAGGGATTCTGATATTTTGCAGGATGAAATCCTCCAGGTTGACCGCGAAGGGTTTTTCAAAATGCCCCCGATTGTTTTTGGCGATTCGGCACAGTTGTTATTTGATCCCGGCAAGGGGCGGGGCGTTTATTTTATTGATATCGTAACCCCGCTGGATTCCAATTTTACGCCATTTTATTCCGAAACGGTATTTGTAAAAGTAGGTACAGATACGGTGATAACGGCAACGGATACCTCAAATTACCAGTTTGGTTTTGCGGATACCTATACCGGGAAAATGCTGCCCGAGGTGAGGGTGAAGGGCAAGTCAAACGCACAAAAATTTGAGGAGGATTATGTTTCGAAGCCGTTCAGGGGCGGGGCCATTGTAAAGACCTTTGAGGGACTTGATTCTGATGAAATTGCCCGGACGAATAATATCTGGTTATTTCTGCAATCGAAGGTACCCGGACTGGTTGTGAGGCAAGACCTGGTATCAACATCCATAAATTGGCGCGGGGTGGGGGTTTCCATGTTCCTGAATGAAATGCCGGTGCGGCCTGTTGATATCACTATTGCGCCCATGGATGTAGCGCTCATAAAGGTCTACGCTCCCCCGGCGATGGTTGGATCATTTATTACCGGCGGGGCAATTGCCATTTATACCAAGCGGGGGGCTTATGAGAACCGGCCCGGCAGTCCGCGATATAATTTCATAGTGAAAGGGTATACCCATGGGGCGTTCAGGTGGGAATAAGGGCTGCTGGGTGCCGGATAGCCTGAAAAGAGATTGATTTTCCACTTTTTTTTCACTATTTCAGCCGGAAAGCCTATTTTTGCCCTCCCAAAACGGAATGGGCCTTCATTTTCGATTTTCGATTTTGAACTTTCGATTTGATTCGGTGCGGTAGCTCAGTTGGTAGAGCAAAGGACTGAAAATCCTTGTGTCGGCGGTTCGATCCCGCCCCACACCACAGCTTTAAAAACCTCGTCAGCAATGATGGGGTTTTTTGTTTTTGGGGAAGTCGGCGTTTCCCTGCTTTTAAGCATCTATTTTGGAAATAATTTTACTCATTGCTTTAATTTGCTGTGGGCCAACCCCACAACAACCTCCAATAATATCAGCGCCCAAATCCATCCATTCTTTTGCCATTATTTCACAGGAAGACAGATCCGAAAGACCCGACCAGGTTTTACTTTCAGCGTGGTAGACGGCTCCTGAATTAGGATATACAACGATCTTTTTATTCCCTGATTTCGTTTTGATCGATCGAATTAATGCTGAAATAAATTCCGGGGAAGTACAGTTTACTCCAATTGCAAATACAGTCGGGTGATGTGCAAAATAAGCAGCACATTGCTCAATGGGCGTTCCATCGCTTATATGTTTACCATCCTTACAGGAAAATGATATCCAGGCGGGCTTTTTTACATTTTCTAAAATTTCTGATAGCACCTTCGCTTCCTGAAAACCAGGAATAGTTTCACAAGCAAGAATATCTGCCGTTGAATTTTCGAGTAAATTAATTCTTGGTTTATGAAAGTCGGTTAACTCCTGATCAGAGATAACATAATCACCACGATATTCAGAGCCATCTGCCAGATAAGCTCCGTAAGGACCAATGCTGGCAGCAATCAAAGGTTTTGATGCTTGTGGGTTTAATGACAGGAAACGGCTTCTTGCTTCTTCTGCTAATTGAACTGATTTAAGAATCAATCCCCTGGCCGAATGCTCGTCATAACCAATCGCCATAAACCCTGGCAGGGTAGCCTGGTAACTGGAAGTAATAATGCACCCGGCACCAGATTTAAGATAAATGAGATGGGCAAGAATGATCGCTTCGGGATTAGATTCCAGCAATTTCGCACTCCATAATTTGTGATTAAGATTGCACCCTTGCCTTTCCAATTCGTTAGAAAGACCGCCATCTAAAAGGAGTGGATAGTTAATAATCATTGATTAACCGAAATTAAGAAAACTAAACTTTAACGCGAGGTGCTATTCAAACAAATCATTATACTTTCGATGCTAATACAAATTAGATCCTTCTCCTGCACATGCGGGAGAGGAATGATAAGAAAGAGGCTGACAAATAGCTGCTATTTCGAATGACAAACCCTTCCCTTCAATCCCGACGAAGGGGAGAACTAAAAATATTATGACATATCGAAATACTACATACAGAGATCCTTACTTCATCGGGATTAATAGTGCCAAGTAATTTCATTACAAAAAATTACTAATACAACTCTTGATTTAAAAACAGTATATTTATCAAAAGGGGAAAATCATATGTTAAAAGCTGTATTATCTCCGATTATAATTCTTCTTTTTCTGATTGGTTCCCCAGGACCTGGCAAAGTTTTTAAATCAAACTCAAATACCCAACGGCAGTATATTTACTGCGCACCCGGTGCATCACTTACACTGGATCAGCTTCCCAGGCTCAGAATTCCGCGATTGATTTATCCGGATGAAATATCAGCATTCCCAAGGGTTGTTGCAAACGATAATTCGGTTCCGGCAGGCAAGCTTAAAAAGAAGGTTCTGGAGCTAGAGCTAGAGGTAGTATGGAGTGATTTCTATCCTGAATCGGACAACCGTCCGGGTCTCCGGGTGATCACCATCAGGGAGAAAGGAAAAGCGCCTACAGTTCCTGCTCCCCTGATTCGTGTGGAAGCCGGTACCAAAATACATGCAGTACTGCACAATACCCTAACAGATTCTTCGGCAACTTTTTTTGGTTTACAGAAACGTCCTTCTTCAATTTATGACAGCGTAATGCTGAGGCCGGGAGAAACAAAAGAAGTTAGTTTTGAATCTGGTAACGCTGGTACATACTTGTATTGGGTGCAACTGGGGGCCCATGGTTGCATTGATGAAGAACAACAATTAGGCGGCGCCTTTATTATCGATCCCAAGGGCGGATCGGAGCCTGATCGGGTTTTTGTGGTGAATGTTTCCGGATTTTTTATTGATACATCCCTTTATAAGAATGGATACCTGGAGGCTTTGACGATCAATGGCAAATCCTGGCCTAATACAGAACGAATTACTCATTCGGTTGGAGATACTGTTCTATGGAGGGTTATTAATGCTTCAAATCGTACCCACCCCATGCACCTCCACGGATTTAATTTTAAAGAATTATCTATTGGCTCCGTTCTTTCTGATAGTCTTTTTAAACCCGGATATGAGCCAAGTATTGTAACGCAAAACATGATGGCGCGATCAACCATGAGCATGAAATGGCTTGCATCCCGGCCGGGAAACTGGTTGTTTCATTGCCATCTTTCTTTTCATGTAACGCCAGAAATCCGACTTCCAGGTACGGTTGAATTGGATGCGCCCAATCAAAGTCCACATATGGCCGGTCTCGTTATTGGGTTGAATATTAAACCCGGTTCCAGTGATTTGATTTCAAAAGGACCTGCCCGGGAATTTAACTTGTATGTTAATCCAATCCTTCCAGGCAATTCGCCGCGCAATGGCTTTTCATTATCTCCTGAAATAAATCCCGACACAAGCGCATTAACTACGCCTGGGCCTTTATTGCTGCTAAAACAATATCAGCCCACTTATGTAACAGTGACGAACCGGATGCAGGTTCCTACAAGCGTGCATTGGCATGGTTTGGATCTGGACAGCTGGGCCGATGGGGTTCCGGATTATAGTGCATCTGATGGTAAAATGTCGCCCTCTATTCAAACGGGTGAAAAGTTTACGTATAAGTTAACCCTGATGAGGCCGGGCACCTATATTTACCACAGTCATTTTAACGATGTAAACCAGATAGCCAGCGGTCTATATGGCCCGATTATCGTATTGAGGGAAGGGCAGGTGTATGATCCCAAAACAGATCACAACTATATCGTGGGATGGAAAAACGCAAACATCAGTTCATTAGAAGATATGGTATTGAACGGAAGAACCGTTCAGCCGCCACAAAACGCCCGCGTTGGCGAAATTCACCACCTGCGGCTAATTAATATTCAGCCTGCAGGTGACATAAAAATCAGGATTCAAAAAGATGGTGTTGCCATACCTATCAAATCTGTTGCAAAGGATGGCACCGATTTCCCACTTATTCAGCAAGCTTTCCTGAACGAATCTGCCAATTTTGGCGTGGGGGAAACAGCTGATTTTGAATTCAAACCGTTAAAAGCCGGCATCTATGAATTGCAGGTCATCCTGGACAATGGGTTTTATTCCTGGACCCAGAAATGGATTGTTACAGATTAAGAGGTGGCATTTTAATTTTGGCCCACAGAGGACCGCAGAGAAAGAATGGAGGGCCGCAGAGGCGATATTTTTTGTATTACTCTGTGGCGCTCCATTTCCTCCGTGGCTCTCTGTGGTCTGAATTTAGATTGACCGTAAGTTCATATTTATGAATTGCAGGTCATCCTGGACAATGGGTTTTATTCCTGGAGCCGGAAATGGATTGTTACTGATTAATTGACCTGTTATTTCAAATAATTGCTGCAATTATACGAGTGTTCCAAACATATTAATTGGAATCGGGTATAAAGGATCAATCAATAAGCTGATCAATATACACGGATATCATTTTGTACATGTTGAGGCATATTAATATTCTTTACATTTAGGAAGACAGATTTTTTACCATTAAAGACCGATTAATGAGCTCTTCCAATTTCATACATATTCGTTCAACATTGTTACTGACAGTTATTGGATTTTTACTCCTGCCTTTGGCCCATGCACAAAACAGGGATATTAGTTATATGTCATCCGGTGGCAAATTAAATCCCTTGCAGGCTATTATGGACATAAGGCACTACACCATATCATTAGATGTAGACATTGAAAACCAAAAAATATCCGGATATACAGACATTGACATATTGCTTTCCCAAAAGACAGATACATTACTTTTTGATTTGGTCTATCTGCTGGAGGTATATAAAATTAAAGTCAATAATAAGCCCGCAAAGTTTGAACATAATAAGGATAAGATTTATATAACCTGTGATGGTGGTTTTAATGCCGGGAAACAATTAGTTAAAATAGAATATGGTGGGGAGCCACCTGTTGCGGTAAGGCCACCGTGGAATGGTGGATTTACATGGACAAAAGATAGAAGCGGAAATCCCTGGGTTGCCATTAATTGCCAAAAAGAAGGGGGAAGAATTTACTTTCCCTGCAAAGATCACCCAAGTGATGAACCCAATGAGGGCGTTGATATGTATATCACCGTTCCCGGGAATCTGGTAGTTGGCGGTCCGGGCCTTTTGCAAAAAGTGACCAGCAAAAAAGGGAAACAAACTTACCATTGGAAAACAAATTATACTATCAGTAATTATTGCATTGTTTTCAATATTGGTAACTACAAAGTGGTCAGCAAGGATTTTACTACAATAAAAGGCAATGTGGTGCCCATTCAATTTTATGTTTTAGCCGAAGACACAGCGTATGCTAAAAAATTAATTGAACTAAAGGAAAGAGATACAAAAGTACTGGAGAAATATTTTGGAGAATATCCCTGGGTAAAAGAAAAAATAGGGATTTGTGAAGTGCCTAATTCGGGAATGGAACACCAGACCATGATTACGTTTCAAAATAAATTCGTTTATAAAAAAATCGGTGAAAGCGATTATTCTGCCAACTTATTTCATGAATATGCGCATGAGTGGTGGGCAAACAAGGTTACGAATAAGGACTGGGCGCATTTGTGGATTCAGGAAGGAATTGCAACCTATGCGGAGGCCCTGATTCATTATGATTTAGGCGGCCAGGCTGCGTATGATCAAATCATCAATGCGCATAAAAGATCCATAAAGGGCAAAAAACCCATGGTAGGAGGTGATGAATTATCAGAAGATGAAACATATGCGGGTAATGATATTTATACCAAGGGTTCATTTTTTATGCATAGTTTGAGATACGTTATTGGAGATGATATATTCTTCCCAACATTAAAGAAATTGGCTACTGATCCCAGGTATACCTATGATAATTTTGTAACGACCGATGATGTAGAGAAATTATTCAGCGACGAATCAAAGCAAAATTTAAAACCATTTTTCGATTTCTATACCAGAACAACTGATGTGATGGATATTGTAATTAAAGAATCCGGGTATCAAAAATATTTGATTCAAGTGAATAATTTTTTCATGCCTTTGCCTTTTGAGATTACAACCTCCACAGGAACAACCAGGACGATCATTGGCAAAGAGGGCATTACGGTTGACAGCTCCCTGCCACCACAGGTTGATATAAAAGGGTATTATTATAAAAAAATAACGCAACTATAGTGAAGTATAAAATTATTATTGTAACCACACTGTTGAATTTTTTTATCTGTAATTGTTTTGCCGATAATTATCCGCGTAATTATTCAATAGACATCATTCATTATGCATTTGACCTGAAGCTTTCTGACAATACAGATGAAATATTAGGTAAAGCAACTATCCAAATTCTATTTAAGACAAATGATAGCCGGCAAATAAGGCTTGATCTGGTAAACAAGACTTCAGAAAGATCAGATAAAGGAATGGTAGTTGAGTCAGTTATGTATAATAATGCAAAAGTTGCATTTACACATCAGCAGGATGCGTTGTTCATTCAGCTTGGAAGCCCCGCAGAAAAAGATAAGATAAGCACGGTCATCATTCAATATAGAGGCGTGCCGGCAGATGGTTTAAGAATTGGCCCAACCAAATATGGCGACAGGAGTTTTTTTAATGAAAACTGGCCTAACAGGGCAAGGCACTGGCTACCGACCGTTGACCATCCTTATGATAAGGCAACCAGTGAGTTCATTGTAACAGCGCCGGTCAAATACAAGGTAGTATCAAATGGGTTATTACTGGAAGAGTCCCAAATTAATAAGGAGTTTAAGCTGACACATTGGAAACAATCTGTTCCGGTTTCCAGTTGGTTATTTGTATTGGGCGTAGCAGAATTTGCCGTGCAAAATGTTGGTGAATTTGACAGGAAATCAATTCAAACCTGGGTATATCCAAAAGACAGGGAGGCGGGGTTTTATGATTTTGCAAATCCCACGAAGCAGGTTTTACAATTTTATACGGATTATGTTGGGCCTTACGCGTACGAAAAATTAGCCAATATACAGACCCCCAGCGTGAACGGCGGTATGGAAACTTCCTCCGCCATATTTTATGGAGAAAACCTGGTTACCGGAAAAGCCGATACCCGATTAAGGAATGTGGTGATTCATGAAATAGCGCATCAATGGTTTGGTAACGCCGTCACTGAGTCAACATGGGATGATGCCTGGCTGAGTGAAGGATTTGCTACTTTTTTTACATTGCTTTTCCAGGAAAACGCATATGGTTATGAAGAATACATCGAAGGTTTAAAAAAAGCCAGGAAAACAGTATTTGACCTTCAAAAGAAGGATACAAGTTTTAGTATTGTTGCTAACCGCTCAGCTGAAACCGGTCCGGTGACAAGTGGCCTTACATATCAAAAAGGAGCCTGGGTTTTACATATGTTGAGGGAACGGATAGGTCACGATAACTTTAGAAAAGGTATCCAGGCTTATTATAGAAAATATTTCAATGCTAATGCAACAACAAATGACTTTATAGTGGAAATGGAAAAAGCATCTGACCAAAATCTAAAACCGTTTTTTAATCAGTGGTTGAATAACCCAGATATTTTAAAAATTACCGGCGATTGGAAATATGATGCAAAATCAAAACAGGTCGTAATAAATTTGAAGCAGGTGCAAACTTCTGATGTTGTTTTTGAAGTACCTGTAGAATTTCAGGTTTATGAAGCGGGTAATAAAACACCTTTGAATGCAAAGTTTATATTCAATACAAAAAGCAATCAGTTTACAGTTTCGGTTTCCGCAAAACCGGCACATATCGTAATGGATCCAAGAACGGTTTTATTAGCAGATATTGATTTCAGGGAAAAATAGAGAACATTGGTTTGCATTATCAAAGGGGCCACAGAGAGCCACAGAGAAAAATTAGAGAGCCGCAGAGCTGAAATCTTGTATTTCTCTGTGCTCCTCCATTTCCTCCGTGGCTCTCTGTGGCCTGTATTTTAATTGCCGTTATTTTCTTGTTTTATAAATACAAAACGGGGCCGGCAATGCCAAACCCCGTTTTACTTTTTATAAGTCCGGGTTATTTTACTTTTCCAATAACACTTTTCAATTCATTGATCGGTTCTTTGGGTACAAGGACCTTATTTACTTTTTCAACGATTACATCTTTCGCCAGCTTGAAAGTTGCACTCAACAATGTTTTCTGGGAGGTACCAACCCGTGCAGTATAATTTCCCGCATCAGCGATCCAGGAAGATGTTTTGGTATCAAAAGAAGCCAAATCCGCAGGACGGAGGGTGAAAGTAATTTCCTGTGATTCACCTGGCTGGAGCAATTTTGTTTTGGCAAATGCTTTCAATTCTGAAGAAGGCTTATCGAGTTTGTTATTCGGTGCACTGATATAAAGTTGTACAACTTCCTTTCCGGCCACAGATCCTGAATTGCTAACAGTAACGCTCACTTGTAGGTTATCAGTAATAGATGGTGCACTGGTTTTCAGGTTGGTATAATTGAAATCGGTATACGACAAACCATAACCGAATTCGTAGGCAGGTTTGATGCCAAATGAGTTGTAATAACGATATCCCACATAAACACCTTCTTCATACACCACTTCAGCTTCATACGCCTTCTGACCAAAAAGTCCTGTAACCGGGCGGTCTTTAAATTCCTTGCCAGGGAAATTCTTTGCAGTGATATCATCCTGGTAGGCAGCGGGGAAAGTAGTTGCCAGTTTGCCGGAGGGATTTACTTTTCCTGAGATGATATCTGCGATGGCATTGCCACCCTCCAAACCGGGTTGCCATGCGAGAAGTATGGCATCTACCTGGTCGCGCCACTGGGAAACATCTATGACACCGCCAATATTCAGTGTCACGATCACTTTTTTATTTTGTGCATGGAAAGCAGCTGCAACTTCCCTGATCAGTGTTTTTTCTTTTTCGGTCAAAAAGTAGTCATCCGTTTCTTTCCTGTCATTGCCTTCACCGGCATTTCTTCCGATAGCAATAATGGCTTTATCAGCATTATTAGCTGCTTTCCGGATATCCTCGTTGGAAACAATCATTTCCGGTATAGGTATTGTCGGGCTCATTAATTCTTCCATCCCGGTCTTCTTTGGCCTTTTACTTTTTTCTGTTTCGATATAACCTGCATAAGCAAGATAGAGATCAGGATTCAACATATATCCGGCACGGAACAATCCATCGATTAAAGGAACAGTATACATCTTGTTTACATCGCCACTCCCTGTGCCTCCAGCTATCAGATCAAGGGCATTGTTTCCAAACACCGCCAGTTTAGTGCCGGGGGCAATCGGTAATGACTTGCCATCATTCTTCAGCAATATCATACTTTCAGCTGCGGCTTCCCTGGCTATTTTTGCATCTTCTTTTAAAGGAGGGTTATCACTAAACTTATATCCCTTGAACGTAGCAGATTGAAGGATGATGCCTAATATCTCCGTTACATTCTGGTCCAGCACTTTCTCATCCAGCTTACCGGATTGAGCGGCATCAAGGATGGCTTTTTTCTGTTGGGGCAATCCTGGCATAACCAGGTTATTTCCTGCCTTAATCATCCCGGCAGCGTCCCTTCCTCCAAACCAATCCGACATAACAAATCCTTTAAATCCCCATTCTTTGCGAAGGATGGTAGTAAGCAATTCATAGTTTTCCGCTGTATGAGGGCCATTCACCAGGTTATAGGAACTCATGATGGTCCACGGATTAGATTTATTTACCATCAACTGCCAGCCTTTGAGATAGATCTCACGCATTGCCCGCTCACTAATTTTCGTATTCACTGTATTGCGGTTGGTTTCCTGGTTATTGGCGAAGAAGTGTTTGGCGGATACGCCCACCCCGTTACTTTGAATACCATCAACCATGGCGGATGCTATATTACCGGTAAGTACAGGGTCTTCCGAATAATATTCAAAATTGCGGGCGCCTAGCGGATTGCGGTGTATGTTCATACCCGGCCCCAGTAAGATATCAATCCCATATTCTTTAGCTTCTCCACCAAGGGCTACGCCTACTTTTTTTACCAGGCTTGTATCCCAGCTGGAAGCCAGCAAAGTGCCGGTTGGCCAGGCAGTAGCATAATACATGCGGCTCTTCCCTGCATTGAATGCATGTATTCCTGCAGGGCCATCACAAACAACAATAGCAGGAATGCCCAGTCGCGGTATGGCAATGGTAGTACCTGCAGCACCGGTCACCCGCTTTTGCGCTTCGGAAGGTATAGCAGACGCGCCAGGCATTGCCATACCCGGAACAAACATGCCCCCACCTACGAGTAGCGATACTTTTTCGTCGAGGGTCATAGCCTTGACAACTTCAGACACTGGGCTCTTGCCCAGTTGGGGTAGATTATTCTGTTGTGCCTTTGCTACCATTAACGAAACAAGGCAGCTGCTAAGCAAAACAATTCTGAGGCGATACAATTTCATAACAGATAAGTATTGATGGTTAAAATATTATTGGGTCATTATGACACAATATTAAGGCTTTTTGGTTTACTTCGCAAAAAATACTTGTTTTGAGGATGGAGAGTAAGTTGATAAATATGGGAAAGCAGCAAAATTTTAAGGTTGGTGAATTGATGCCGGGGCTGTCTGTCGACAATGTGATTTTCGGATTCCACGATAACCAGTTGAAAGTATTGCTGTTGGAATGTATGAATCACCGTGACTGGATGTTGCCCGGTGGGTTTGTTCTGAAATCGGAATCAACCGATGCGGCAGCTGAGCGGGTATTGTATGACCGTACCGGCCTTAACAATGTGTATTTGCAGCAGTTCCATGTATTTGGTGACCCCAGTCGTTCCCGTGATAGCCTGATGAGTAGTGCGATGAAATCGATGGAACTTCCTTTTGAAACGGACAACTGGTTTAAGCAGCGATTTGTTACCATCGGCTATTATGCGCTGGTGGAATTTGAGAAAGTGGTACCTGTACCGGATTCAATTTCTGCATCCTGTGCCTGGCATGATACCGACAAATTGCCCCGACTTATTTTTGATCATAAAGACATCATTGCAAATGCATTGACTTCCATGCGTCATCACCTGAACTATCAGCCCATTGGTTACAATTTATTACCAAAGGAGTTCACCATGAAAAACCTGCAATCCATTTATGAAACCATCCTGAATCGTAAACTGGATCGCTCTAATTTCACGCGCAAGATGCTGGCGGCTGGTATTCTTGATAAGAAAGAAAAATTGTTTGCGGGAGGGGCGCATAAAGCCCCCTATTTATATAGCTTTAAAAAGAAAGAATATTTGAAGGTGCTAAAAGATGGATTTAATAATGAATTCTGAAGACCGACCGCAATGAAACGAAGTATGCAAGGATCAGCGGCTTCTTCACAATTCAATCCCTATCTTCTTCATCAATATGGAAGCATTGAGGTTCTGGCAAACACCTGGCTTTAATCTGTAATCAAAATATAATTCTTCTCCATCCAGCGCGGCATCAAAATAATAATTGTGAATACCTTCAGGAAATTCCTGCGACATGCCGGCCAGTTCAAGATCATGCGTGGCAACTATGCCCGTGGCATTATGATTGAGTAATTGCCGTATCAATGCTTTGGATCCCGTATGCCTGTCGAGAGAGTTTGTACCCCGCAGGATCTCATCCAGCAGAATAAATACAGGCTGGTTGCTATTCACCGCATCAATGATCGTTTTAAGTTTTTTCAATTCAGCATAAAAGGTAGAAGTGCTTTCCTCGAGGTTATCTTTAATGCGCATGCTGGTCATCACTTTCAACGGTGATACCTTCATCTCTTTAGCACAAACAGGAGCTCCCATGGTGGCCAATATCATGTTCACGCCTACGCTTCTCAGGAAAGTACTTTTTCCTGCCATATTTGAACCGGTAATGATATTGATCTTTCCCGATCCCTTTGTAGAAAAATCGTTGGCCACAGATATTGATGGTTTAATCAGGGGGTGGCGTAAATGAGTAGCAGTAAACTCCGGTTGGGTTGTATTCAAAATGGGAAAACACCAGTCGGGATGATTAAAAGCGAGCGTACCCATACTGCTAAGCACTTCAAAATTCGCCATGGCATCAAACCAATGACTTACATCCTGATTGTTTTGCTGTTTCCATTTTTCCAGCTGTAGTATTTGTTGTAGATCCCAAAGCAGGAAAATATTCAATGGAATAAATACAATGGGATTAAGCCGGTAATCGAACCGATTTAAAATGCCATTGAGTTCCTTAACCTGTTTGGATGCTTTTTTTGTTTCAGTTTGGAATTGTTGTTTTAATGCACTCAGCAGGGGGTCTTGAAACGAGGATTTTTCTATGCAGGTAATTATGTTGAAGAGGGTGTTTGTCTCGGCAGTGATCTTGCTTAGCTTTCTGTAAAAGGGATTCACCTTTCGGGAAATATAGGAAGCTATAATTGAAAAGACTAACAGTAGTATCAGGAACTGCGGAGTGTTTATCAGGTCAAACAGGTAACTCATAAGAACACTAATCGCTAAAGCGGGTACGAGATACCGTATGATTTGCCAATATGTTGACCTTCCGAATGAATTCATTTCTTTCAGCCACGACTGAATGGCCTCCTGTCCTGCGAAGCTAATTACAGAAGTACTGCTGTGTGCCTGCAGTTCCTGCCGCCACTCAGTTTGACGGCTTAATTCCTGAACCGCTTTTTGTCTGGATAAAATTTCCGCTTCTTTTCCGGCATTCATCAGCCAGTTGGCAAGCAGTTTATTGCCTTGTTGAGAGCAGGTTCGATTGATATATTGATATAAAGATGAACGCCCGAATATATCAAGGTCGCCGGCATAGGTATCTTCTTCACTAAAATATTCATGACCGTCGGGCTGATGCGAGAACTGATGCTGGAGATGGAGAACTTCCTGTTTATTGAACTCAATCAAACGTTCATGATGGCTGATTGAATCACGATTTGATAAATCTTTATTGAGCACGAACAGGAAAAGGACTACAGTAATGAAAATGATCACCAGGGATGCCCATAGTGTAAGGGGCCATATAATATAAAGCACTACGACACCGGTTAAGACAATGCATAATCTAAGCCAGCCGAGCCAGTTTTTTCTTTTGTTGAGTGATTTTAGGGTTTCTGATAAGTTTTCAATCCTGTGTTGGTAAAAACTTTCCGGGTTTGAAATTTCAGCCATTTGGTAAAACTAGACAAATTGAGAAAATAAGACAGTCCTTTATTTATAAAAAACAAATTATTTTGAATCAATTCAAACTTTTTTCAATTTCTTGAAACAGGTGAATAAATTAAAAATGATCTAATCAAAAAATTTATTTTTTAACTTTCGGCTGATGCATCATCAGGTCTTCAATGATTGTTTGAATTTCCAAGGGCGATTTTTTGAAAGAAAGCCAAATAAACTTTTCCCCGGGAATTAAAACATTGGATCCATCATCTTCGATTTTTAAATTTATTTTTTTACTGTTAAAATAGTTCTCATAACCTCTCGCGGCAACTAATACTGCTGTTTGGTCCCAACTCATACGGCCTGTTGTATTTTTATCTGCCGCAAGTGCTATTTGATAAGCATCTTTCACGGGACTATTTTGGATGGCGGCATTATTGATTAATCGGATGCCCGTAAAAATTTTTTCGCCGATCCCAAATGGGGAAAGTATAAACGGGGTGTTCCATTCTGAAAATACCTTTTGTGAAGAAGGCGCATCTATATGAACGTTGTATTCACTCCCCCGGTCTTTCCCTTCCGGCAATGCTGCCGCCATTGATATTAAAAGTTTCACCTTTTTGTGTATCAAATCTTTTCCACTTAAAGCGGAATACTCATCTGGTTTTGAGTCCATCAGATCAGCCAAATTGGTGAAGAATCCAACTGTAACTATGGTAACTGAATGATCCTGTTGTTTAGCCAGTATTTTCCTGTACAATTTTACAGCATCCATTGCTTCATCGTTCGACTTCAGGTTGTGTGGATATTTGGCAATGATGGCTTCCGCCCACTTTTGGGAACAGGCCTGGTTGGGTAATTGTTTTTTGGTAATTCCGCAAGGTATTTCCGGCCGGCCAAAATATGTATTCAATACACTGATCGTGGGAATGGTTGTTTGAAAAGCGTTACTTGAAATGGTTGCCAGAATGTTTATTTCACTATTATCTGCAAAAGCATGAAGCAAAGCCATTGCGCCAACATCATCATAATCCCCTGCAATGTCTGTATCGAAAATAATTTGTACCAGGGGCTTTTTACTTTCAGATTGCTTAAACTCCTTTGGCAGATTTGATGATGATAAAAAGGATGACAGGATGAAGATGGAAAGCGGCAGTATAAAATTTATTTTCATCATTTTATTTTTAACGTATTTGGCTGGTTCATGAATGACCATTTTTATGTAATAAATGTACAACAATGCCCACTACAAAAAATTAATAGCAGGATGTTATAAAACCGTTTTGACTTTGATGGAAATGAAATGTAGCATGTTTAATACCGCGCAGTCGCGATTTTTTATTTGATGCCTTGATAAAGGAACTTTCTCCCCGAAAGGGGTGTTTTTTCGGTATTCATTTTTAGAATTCTATCTTTAAAGGATATTCGAAAAATTATGAAAAGGGCACTCTCATTTATATTGTTGATAATCTTTAGTTATGAAATGTCGGCCCAAACGCTACCCGACTCAGTTATCAAACGAATTGACTCCCTTTTTAGCCGTTGGAATAACCCCACCAGTCCCGGCTGTGCAATTGGAATTATTAGAAAAGATTCCCTTATTTATGCAAAAGGCTATGGCATGGCTAATCTGGAATATGCCATTCCTAATTCGCCTGAAACCATTTTTCATATGGCTTCTGTATCTAAGCAATTCACCGCGTATTGCATATTGTTGCTGGCAAAGCAGGGAAGGCTTAACCTGGAAGATGATATACATAAATACCTTCCCTGGGTTCCCGATTTTAAAGAGAAAATTACGGTTCGTCAGTTGTTGAACCACACCAGCGGCATCAGGGATCAATGGCAGTTGCTGGCGATCGCAGGTACAAGGCTGGACGATGTGATCACACAGGATCAAATAATCAAAATTTTAAGCCAGCAAAAAGAATTAAACTCCAAGCCAGGCGAGCGATACAATTACTCCAACAGCGGATTTACGATGTTATCAGAAATTGTGAAATCTGTATCAGGTAAAACCCTTAGGCAATTTTCGGATTCTGCCATTTTTAAACCACTTGGGATGAACAGAACCCATGTTCACGATGATTATACAGAGATCGTAAAGAATCGGGCTTATTCATATCAGCGAAAAAACGGATTGCAATTTTCCAATAGTGTATTGAGTTATTCAAATTCAGGCGCTACCAGTCTTTTTACCAATATAAATGACCTGAGTAAATGGGTAATGAATTTTTATAATCCTGTAGTTGGTGATGCAAAACTTATTGAACAACTCACAGAGAAGGGTAAACTTAATAATGGAAAAGAATTAAATTATGCATTGGGCATAATAGTGAACCAGTATAAAGGCTGGAAGCAGTATACACACAATGGAAGCGATGCAGGATACAGGACTTATTTATCCGTATTCCCGGAACTCAAAACAGGGATCATCGTTTTCAGCAACCTGGGAGACTTTGATTTCTCAAAAATTAATGCAATGGTCGACCTTTTAATCAAAGAACATTCTCCGGTAAAAGAAGAATTGAAAAAACCTTTCATCGATAGTTCAAAGGCTGTTTTGAAAGATATTATTTCTGTGAAGAATTACCTTGGAAATTACATCAATGATGAAGGCAGTCAGTTGGCATTTGATGTTGTGAATGGTAGATTAGTATACAGAATGGGCATTGAAACAAGGATCTTAGTACCCGAAGGAAAAGATGCATTTGTTAACCTGGATCAACCTCAGTTTACATGTAATTTCAGCATAACAGGAAAGGATACGGTGGTCAATATTACCACACCCGACAGGTCCTATACCATGAAAAAATTTAATAATAATCCCAGGACGGATGACCAATTAAAGAAATATACCGGAAGGTATTATTGTCCGGAACTCGATTGTAACTATAGCATCATATTGAAGGATCATGCATTGTATTTAACGAATCCCAAATACAATGATATAAAGATCAGCATGAGGGGAGATGATCATTTGGATACCGGGTATTGGTGGATGAACCATCTGTTTGTATTGAGAAATAACAAGAGCGAAATCTCCGGGTTTGAAGTTAATTCCGGGAGGGTCATTCACCTGAAGTTTATTAAAGTAAAATAGTTCGTGACATCAGAAATTTAAATAATGTTATTCGCTGTACGCTGGAATGTCTTTTGATAAGCAATATTTATTAAAACACGATTATGACACTTGAACATGTTGCCATCTGGACCCGGCAATTGGAAAAACTGAGAGAATTTTATGTCATCCACTTTAATGGAGTTTCCAACGAAAAATATATTAATTCCGCTAAAGGATTTGAAAGCTATTTCATTTCTTTTGCATCCGGAGCCAGGCTTGAACTGATGTCCAGGGCAGATATCCCTGAAAACCTGAATGACAGGGCCGGTTCCCAACACCTCGGATTAATCCACCTCGCATTTGGGGTGGGTTCAATGGCGGAAGTTGACCAGAAAGCTGAAACGTTCCGTACTGCTGGATTTCCCATCATTAGCGGCCCCCGAAAAACCGGCGATGGTTATTACGAATTTGAGACCCTTGACCCGGATGGAAATCGTTTGGAGGTAAGTGCATTATTTATTTGAACAAAAAATTTATTGATCATTTGAATCGGGTTGTTGCATTTTCATACCCCTTACCAAATCATCAACGCCCGTCATTTGCCATTTCCCGAGTGAAACAGGAATACAGCCCATGGCATTCATTTGATCTAAAAAATCTTTAATGAAAAAAGGTTCTTTTTTCAATTCCCTGATCCTGGCTAATTCCGCCATGGCATTTTCGATCAGGTATTTTCCGGTTATATAACTTGTGCCATAACCCGGCTGGCGCAGATATAGATGCTGTTCAAATATCCTGAGTTCTTTTTCTGTTTTCATCCATCCGCGTGGAGTGTATTCAGCATGAACACCTCCCGCTTCTTCCATGGTCATAATATTTGCGTGGGCGTATAAAGAACCCAGTCCACGTGCGGCACGCTGTGCGAGCATAATATATACGATCTCCCTTACCCGTGGGTCATCATCATACAATCCTGCCTGCATAAAAATTTCTTCAACGGCAGTGGCCAAACCTTCATTGCGGGCATCCCAGATATTGTACCGTAACGGTCCACGCCTGATTTCATTTTGATTTGGTTCTTTGTCCATACGGGCCAATTCAAACCAATGATAAAAATGTGAATACAAAGGACGTGGATCAAAGTGCTCTGTTATCAGGAAAAAATTACGTTTCTCTATTGGTACAAATGAACCTTTATGTGCACGTAATGCCGGTTCAAAATAGTCCTTTACAGTTACGATATCTTGTTCTTTTAGAAACTTCATTATGCTTTGTACGGATTTCTCAGAAAGTAATTCATAAGCTTCCGGACTGTCTGCTGCCATTAATTCAGGCAATTTCCTGTTCCGATGTTCTTCCAGTTTTAAAGAAGACCATGCACGGGTAAGTTCCCGTTTAAGCAGCACAACTTCATCATCCCAGGTCAGCGGCATCAGTCGTACATTCCGATTGTACCAGTTATAATTTTCCTTTCCTATACCCGATGGGCCTGTTTTTGATGTTGCTTCTTTTTCCAGCCAGGAGGCTAACGCATCAGTAGACATGATAGCTGCCTGTATAGTTGCAGAAAGCGTAGTATCTTCTTTAACGCCGGGCTTTTCCAGGATGTGTTTGAGTTCTTCGCTTTGGTTCTTTATATCACGGATGCCGGTTATCCAAAGGTCTTTTGCGTTGCCTGTAAGGTTGACCTTTGCCTGGTCGTTTAATGGTGCAATAACTTTAAGGTCGTTTAGTAATCTTGTTTTTTCTGTAGCGCTTAGCGGAAATGTATATGTCCATAGTTCTGTGGTCATATGATGTGTAGGGCCCTCGTGGGCCGGAACATCACTGCGTTCAGTCCATAT
>JAHEEX010000306.1 GCA_024640465.1 Sphingobacteriales bacterium
GGGGTTGGTTGTTTTAGTTTGAGTAGTATTCGAAAGGGAGGTTTTGAAAATTATGGATATTTTATTGATTCATATGATTCAGGAAAATCAAATAATCCATCCTGCAAATCCATCAAATCCCCTCAATCCTGCTCGGCAAATGAGGGTGAAAAAAATTCTTCATCGTTGAGGGCTGGGTTGTTTTGGTTTGAGTAGTTTTCGAAAATTCGCCTTTGGAAGTTATGGATATTTTATTGATTCCTATGATTCAGGAAAATCAAATAATCCATCCTGCCGATCCATCAAATCCCCTCAATCCTGCTAAAAAGATTTTTTGTCTGAACCATGATTTGGGGGATTATTGGGATTAAGAAGATCAAAAAAATCCCGTAATCCATCCTGCCAATCCATCAAATCCCCTCAATCCTGCTCAATAAAAAGCACCTTTCCGGATCTTGCCGAAAAGGTGCTTACATAAGAATCTTTAAATCAAAATTCTTTTGCTATATCATTGTTTTCTTAAACCATTATTTTTTGGAAATGCTGTAAATGATATTATTCTCCCATCCCGAAACATAAATTTTGCCTGATTTACCTATAGCTACACCATCGAAACTCCAGGTTGGAGGAAAGCCATCAAGTGCGGGTTGCCCAAGTTTTAGGCCTTCCGCTATGGATGTTATCGCTCCTGTTGATAAATTAACACGAGACAAGCGGGAAGCCCCTGTTTCAACAACTAACAAACCTCCGTTCTGATCCCAGGCCAAACCTTCAGGTTTCATTAGACCTTGTGCAACAGGTACTGGTGCATTTGGTGTATTTCCATTAAAACTGATCTGCCATATGATACCCGTACCCCAGTCAGCAACCCAAAGGAGATTTCCATCAGTGGCCAAACCACCGGGGGCAAATACAGTCGTATTGTTGATGGGTAGTATCATTGATTTATCGCTTGCCCTGACTACACCGCCAAGTCCCAGATCAACCACTACCAGATCAGTCTTGAATCGTATGGCATTGATAGGAACTGGCATGGAATATTCTTCAAGCACCGTTTTAGTACCTGGGTCCCAGACTTGAACCAGTGAATTAAAGAAGGAAGTAACCACAAGTTTATTTCCATCTGCTGAAACGGTAAATGGTGTTGTCAGCTTTTTGGGCTCAGAGAGTAAGTACCCTTTTTCAACACTTACTTCCTGACCATTGTTGCCTTTTAATTCTCTCAACCTGAACAGGTCGGCCACAAACAAAGCATCCTGGTTGTTCGTGCCTGGTAGAACAGCTAAACCCATTGGACCAATCATACCTCCTTTACTAATGACCCTGGCTTGTCCTCCCGGCTTAACTTCTGTAATCCATCCAAAATCGGCATTGGAAACATACATGGTTCCATCAGCGTCAAAAACCATGTTGTCAAGTCCTTCCTGAAGGGTAACAAAAAGTGTTTTGGCCCCGGTTTTAGTATCGATTTTAAAAATTTCGCCTGTCTGATCCAATACATGAAGTACTCCGGACCGATTGAACTTTGCAGATACAGGCCACCTGAAGCCTGTTGCTAATACCGATATGGTTCCATCATTAAATGGGTTTGAAGAAAAAGGGGCACCAGGAAGACCAACATTCACGCTGACCACCATTCCTGCAAGGAAAAGCGGACCATACAAACGTCCGTCCGGGCCGAAGTCAAATGCATTCATCCAGCCGAGTGGAAAAGGATTTGAAGGAGAAGATTCAATCAAGGCTTTTGGTGGTTTGACGAGGTTGGGGTCTACCTCATAAAGTCCGTCTCCAGGAGTAAAATCACGTGCCACAAAGAGCCGTCCATCTTTTGAAAAGGTAATGGGGTTGACACCTGAGGCCACAAATTGCCTGGTAACTACACCAGCCGGCGTCCTTCGTACTACCTCTCCTTGTAAAATGTCTGTCCAATACAGCGAACCATCCGGGCCAAAAACAAGATCATCAGGGTTCTTTACCCCTTTATCTAAACCAATACGATTGACGATTTTGCCGTTTTGTTTATTCATTACAAGGATCTCCCTGCCCCAAAAACTGGCAATATATAGATTGCCATCAGCACCAATGGTGATTCCATTTGCCCCGTGTGTACTTGCTCCCGTGCCGATCTCTTTAACATTGAAACCAACATTAGCGGGAACATCATTTTTTTCACAAGAATAAAGTGTGAACAAAATGACGAAAGCTGAGAGATTTAAATAACGGTATTTTTTCATAATGCTAAGGTTTTTAAAAATTAGTAAAATAGATGGCATAAAGTTGTGGGGATTGCCTATACATCTGTTAGGACTCAGAGTGCATAAATTGGATTCAGAGTGCGTTCTATGGTCTAATAATGCATTTTTTACATGTCAATTTCGAAAAAATGCAAAAAACAACGCCGCTTCTCACTGAAAAAATGAAAAGCGGCGAAGTACAGATCTCGGAAATTTTAAGCATTTCGGAAATCTTGTCTTGAAAACTACTACCCGGAATTTTTTTCCCGCCACCCTTGCGGCGTCACCCCAAACTCTTGTTTAAACACACGACTGAAATAGGCAGGGTCATTGAATCCACAGTCCATTGCTATCGCCGCAATACTGTAGCCTGAATTATTTATCATCTCTTTGGCTTTTACCAATCGGACATAGCGAATAAAATGGGTAGCGGAAAGTCCGGTTAAAGCAGAGAGTTTACGGTGGACCTGGGAATGGCTCATGGCCAGGTGGCGGCAGAGTTTTTCAACATCAAAGTCAGGGGAATCCAGGTGGGCTTCGATTGCTTTCCTAACCTTTATAACGAATGCATTTTCCAGGCTGTTGACCAAAGGGATACTTGGGTTCTTGCCGCCTTTTTTAGCATCTTTTAAGATGCTGCCGGAAGGTGGCAATGGGTTATCGACAATGTGGGCATTGTCTTGTAGTAAACTGGCCTCTAAGGTGAAGCGGTAGTACTGTTGCAATTGCCGACGTAATTCAAGCAGTTTCCTGATACGCAACAAAAGTTCTTTTTTATTAAATGGTTTTGTCAGGTAGTCGTCAGCACCTTGCTCAAGCCCATCCAACCTGCTGTCCATGTCGGCTTTGGCAGTGAGCATGATTATGGGAATATGGCTTGTGCGTTCATCGGACTTCAGCGTCTTACATACCTCAAAGCCGTCTTTGAAAGGCATCATCACATCCAATACAATCAGGTCGGGTATAGAATTGAAAGCAAGGTCTTCACATTCCTGCCCGTTTTTGGCAATTTCAATAACATAGTCGTTG
>JAHEEX010000307.1 GCA_024640465.1 Sphingobacteriales bacterium
AGAAAGGGATGGAAAGGTAGCTGAAGGACTATCTTATGGGAATTCTCCTTTTGAATATCCAACAGAATTCATAAAAGATAAAGTCCTTGTACTTACCACAACCAATGGCACCAAGCTTTTACACATGGCGCTGGATAATGGTGCACAGGAAATCATCACCGGATCATTCCCTAATTTATCCGCCGTTTGTGATCACCTGGTGGGAAAAAAGATGCCGGTCATACTCGGCTGTGCTGCCTGGAAAGACCGTGTAAATATGGAAGACACCCTTTTTGCGGGCGCGGTGATCAGTCGAATCAAGGAACATTTTTCCATTAACTGCGATTCTTCCCATTTCGCGGAGAACCTCTATAAACTCGCCCAGCCCGATCTGTTTGAATTCATGAAAGTAAATGATGCATCACATTATCACCGGCTGATGGGCTATGGACTGGAAAAAGATATACGGTACTGCCTCACAGCAGATCTGGCAAACGTTCTTCCCCAGTTTCACGGAGACAAGCTGGTAACAGCCTAGTGCGGTTAACTGTTTTTGCCTTTCTCATTACTTATTCTTTTTCCCGCTTCACATCTAATGGCAAAAAGGGAACATTAAAGAAATCGAAAGTGCAAAATCGAAAATCGAAAGTAAATACATTAACCGTAAAGAATTAACAATACAAGGATGTCGCTGAGCAGTGGTTGTCATGTCTACGTCTGGATGGGCTAAAATAATGAAACAATGTGTTGGCAGGTTTGAGGAGTGGACAACAAACAGCCTGCAGTATTAGACACTGCAGGCTGTTTGTTCAAAATAGAAACGCGACCTACCTAACTATATATTTATAACAATCGCTTGTAAGCACTACTGCGCCACTCGCTTTATCAATTACGCGGAAATGTATATCAAATGCGTCCCCACTTGCCAACGCTGCCACACTTCGCCATAAGCCTTCATTACCGGTTCCTTTATCATCGGTAAGGATTGATTGCGCAACAAGGCCCTTACCAAGTGTGAGCCATGATGTGCTTGTGCAGTTCCCATCAACAACATTTTTATCGTCTACAGCCCTTTGTAACAAATATTCATGATTGGGTTCAAGATCGCGAACCCAGGTATCCAAGGCTATTATTTTATCAGCATCATTGTCCTGACGAAATTTCACATGCCCAAAACTCTTGCCTTCACCGTTTAGAATTACTTCCAAATTAAAGGGAGGCTGTGTAGCGTTTGCAGAAGCCATTGCAATCTCCTGGTTAAGCTTCAGATTAGTATGCTGTTCTTTTTGGCAGGAAAGACCCAATATTGATAATAATGCAAATACTAAGGCTGATTGTAGCTGATACTTTTTCATAAAAATAGTTTGAGTTGTTTTATAGATTAACGTGCCGCTAAAAATACTTTGCAGCACTGTACAGAATTATTCAATTCGGCTAACTCCGCAAATAAGACGTCCAAAAACGAAAACTACAACACATTAACCTTTTATCGACGACAAACGGCCTTGATCATGTTCAAATTGTGTGATGTCTAATATTGAAAAACAATTGAATTCATTACAACCGGAATAAGTACTTTTAGTAAACAATGTAATTCTGTGACAACACAAGAATTTATATTTTCTAACGAGCCTCGCTACCGCATTACAAGGCATGCAGCTTTCTGGTTTACCTGGTGGATATATTTTCTGGCTACTTATTATTATCCTACTTTTCAATTTACTGCCTGGAACCTTCATGAACACAACCAACTTATAGAACGGTTCGGGTTTCTATTTTTTCTTTTCAGGACTTTGGTCATTAGTACACTGCTGGCTATTTTATTACCCCAGGCTTTGTTTACTTATTGTATCATCTTGTATGCTCTGCCACGCTATTTTTCAAAGGAAAACGATTTTCTTAAAACCACGTTATCGTTTGTGGGATTAATGCTCCTTATTTATGCATTTGCGATTACTGTCATGTATGTTCCATTCTATCATAGTTATAAAATTGGGATGGGTAATAAGATTCCGGCAATTGCAGATACGATTCCTTTTATAAACAGGACTTACCTGTTTAACCTACCAGTTGTGGCGGGTATTGCAACAATGATTAAGTTAATAAAACGATGGTTGTTAAAACAGCAGGAAACAGAGCAAATGTCCAGGGAAAAAACAAAAGCGGAACTTCAATTATTGAAAGCACAGGTCCATCCTCATTTCTTATTCAACACATTGAATAATATCTATTTTTTTACGCTGAATACTTCCCCGCGAGCACCTGAAATGATCCGGAAACTGACATCCTTGCTGCAATATATATTGAATGAATGTAATCAACCTTTAGTCCCGGTTGAGAAGGAAATAAAAATGCTGCAGGATTATATCGACCTGGAAAAAATCCGTTACGGTGAAAAATTGCAAATCTCTGTGGAAATGAATGGAAGCTATCAAAATAAGATGATTGCTCCATTGCTGTTAATCCCATTCGTAGAAAACAGTTTTAAACATGGTGCCAGTAAAATGATCATCAACCCCACCATTAAACTTCGTATATCCTGTGAAAATAATGAATTGATTTTTTTTATTGCTAACAGCCAGCCGGTTGTTTCCGTACCAATTACAGCGAACAGTGGAATAGGAATTAAAAATGTAAAAAAAAGATTACAGCTCCTTTACCCCGGCACCCATGAATTAAATATTGTGGCAGAAAAGGAAAGCTTTACAATCTACCTGAAAATAAAAATAATAGAATCAACACAACCTGTATCCACAGCATTACAAAACAATACAGGCACCGTTTATGCAATGGCGTGAAATCATACTGACAAAATATCCCCGCCTGAGAATTCTGAGGCATATCATCTTCTGGTGCACCTGGTGGATTTATCTTTCATCTACCAAATGGTATGACCAGCAATCAGGCGCAGTCAGTCAGTACATCCCGGCACTTGGTCAACACATATTTTTAAAAACCTTCTTATTACTTATAATACAGGGGATTGCCTGTTATTCTTTTATATACTTTTTAATGCCGCGATATTTATTGAAATCCAAATGGCTTAAATTGTCTCTTGGCATCTTACTACTTTGTGCATTTATCATAACAGCCAGCTATGTACTGTTTTCAAAAGTATTTCCGCTAATCGATCGCTTTTATAATCATACACCAACGAAAACCCCTGAAGATCTCCTATGGATAAGCATCAGCAATGGCCTGCTAAATACGCCTAAAATACTTGCCGCAGCTACCATCATTAAACTCATGCAGTACTGGTGG
>JAHEEX010000153.1 GCA_024640465.1 Sphingobacteriales bacterium
GGTATTTAGTCCATAGGTGGCCGTCAGTTCGATATTTCTTAACCGGTCGAAACGGAACTGGTATGGATGAGCCTCGGATTCATACCTGGAAGCCAGGCCAACCCAAACCGTACCCACAGGTTTCTCTGGTGTTCCTCCATCCGGCCCCATGATTCCGGAAGTAGCGATGGCAAAATCACTGTTGCTCTGCTGGCGTATACCTTCTGCCATTTCTATAACGGTTTCACGGGATACCGCACCATATTTTTCCAGGGTCTCTGGTCGAACGCCGAGCAGTTTTACCTTGAGGTCGTTGGAATATGCCACAACCCCACCCTGGTAATACTGACTACTGCCGGGAATGGCCGTGATCATCTGGGCGATATAACCGCCGGTACAACTTTCCGCGGTAGACAATGTTTGCTGATTTTTTATGAGTATATCTGCCACCACCTGTTGAATCGATTTATCCTCATCCACCACCATCACATCAGCAACCTGTTGTTTGAGCATATCGAATTCAGCTTCCAGTTTAGCCACCATCGCCGGATTATTACCCCGGGTGCTCAGCCTGAGTTTTACCATACCATAATTAGGCAGATATGCCAGGGTGATATTTTCAGGGAGCATGGATTCAAAATCTTTGATCCTTTCTGCCAGGAAGGATTCGCCAATACCTGCAGTTACCAGGGAACGATGCACAATTGGCGGCAGATTAAGCCTTTGCTGCAATTGGGGGATCACCTGGCTCAGCATCATCCCTTTCATTTCATGCGGCACACCAGGCATGCTTACAAATATTTTGCCTTCTTTTTCAAACCACATGCCAGGCGCGGTACCACGCTTATTCTGTATGACGGTACACACATCTGGCACTTCAGCCTGCTTTAGGTTCCTTTCCAGCATCGGCTTCTTCAGGTATTTTTCAAATATCTGTTTCACATTGGCCAGGGCATCCGGATCAACCACCAGCTTGCCGCCAAAATACTGACAAAGCAGAGGTTTGGTGATATCATCAGCCGTTGGTCCCAGCCCACCTGTGATCAGTATGATGTCTGATAACTTGCTTTCTTCTTCCAGCGATTGCCATATATCCTTCCATACATCTCCTATGGCTATCCGGCGGTGCACCCATACACCGATCTTATTGAGTTCCTGTGCCATCCATGCGCTATTGGTATCAATGGTCTGACCAATTAAGAGCTCATTCCCAATAGTGATGATGGTGGCATCTGATTTTGTAACTGACATCTGAGGCTTATTTAGGGAATGATTATTTTAGTGCAATCTACAAAGCTTATGAGAAAATATGGTTGGCTAATTTCAGGATTATTGATATTTAATACAATACAGGCACAGGAACCTGCCGCAGCCATAAAAAAAGCATTTGAAAAGCTTGAGAAAGATGATCAAATGAAATATGGCATTGCTGCATTCCATGTTGTGGAAAAGGCAACCGGTAAAACGGTGTTTGAACATAACAGCCATATTGGCCTTGCACCCGCAAGCAGTCAGAAAGTTATCACCGCGGCAGCTGCTCTTGAACTGATGGGCCCCGAATTTCGGTATGCTACTAATTTCGGCTATACGGGACCGGTACAAAATGGAGTATTGAATGGTAATCTGTTCATTGAAGGAAGCGGTGACCCCACCTTGGGAAGTACCCGTTACTTCAAAACCCGTCCTGAATACATGGGAAGTTCATTGAAAAAAGCATTGCAGCAAGCCGGCATACAATCTGTATCCGGCGGCATAACAGGATACCTTCCGGGATATGAAACAACCACGATACCCAATGGATGGATATGGGAAGATATTGGTAATTATTATGGCGCCGGGCATAGCGGGCTGAACTGGAATGAAAACCAATATGACCTCTGGCTGAAGCCCGGAAAGGCAGCAGGAGAGCCTGTATCCGTGATACGCACCATACCCTCATTGAATGGTCAATCCTTTATCAATGAACTCAGCACCGGTAAAGCCGGCAGCGGAGACAATGCTTTTATTTATTTCACACCGGGGCAATCACAACTCAGTATCCGTGGTTCAGTTCCCTGTTGCGTGGATAGTTTTCGTATAAGCGGCGCCGTTACAGACCCGGCAGAATTCACCCTTCATCAAATAAAATGGTTAACCGGAGCCCAGGGGGTTAATGAAAAATTAACATCGGCAGAAAAATTCTCAAAGTCCGGGTTTAAATCAATTTATACTCATTATTCACCAGGCCTCGACAGCATCGTGTATTGGTTCCTGCAAAAAAGCGTAAATCTTTATGGCGAAGCACTGGTGCATACACTGGCACAACAAATTAAAGGAACTGCAAATTATGATACCGGCATTAGTGTTATTCAGGATTTTTGGTCGTCAAAAGGCATTGATAAAAAAGCGATGAATATTATGGATGGCAGCGGTCTTTCCCCACAGAACCGGGTAACTGCGGAGAGCCTGGTAAAAGTGATGTTATTTGCCGGAACCAGGCCATGGTATACTGCTTTCTACGCCGCATTACCTGTGTATAACGGTATCAAAATGAAAAGCGGAACCATTGGTGGCGCCAAAACATATACGGGTTATATTAAAAGTAAAAACGGGAAGGAGTATGTATTTGCCATCATGGCGAATAATTTTTCCGGTTCATCATCTTCCATCAATAAAAAATTGTTTGAAGTGCTGGATAGTTTGAAGTAGAAGTTCTGTTCTATCAGAAAAGTATCAAGATATTTTTTCCTCCCCCTAAAACACGATTGTGTAACTCCTCCGCGCTTCACCCCCTCCAGAGGGGGACAAAACAGCCCTTCTCCGAAAAGTTTTTTTTATTTAAATTACTCGCTGAATTTTAAAGGAAAGTTTTGGAGAAGCCATGTCCCCCTCTAGAGGGGGTGAATTTCAAACTCAATACTTACTCGGGTTACAGGGGGAGGATGACTTTAATTTAAGTTCTCTTAGTAAGCCTATCCGCGAAACTCCGCGACCTCATTTCTCTGCGGTTAATGTATTTTTGACTTTATGCAGCAACAAATCGCCCAAATTGCCCTGGTGGTAAAAGACTATGATGAAGCCATTGCATTTTACTGTAAAAAGCTTCATTTCATTCTTGTAGAAGATACCCGGTTATCAGAAACAAAAAGATGGGTTCTCGTTTCCCCGCCCGGCTCTTCCGGAACCAAACTTTTATTAGCCCAGGCAGCCAATGAAGAACAGCTATCCAGGGTGGGCAACCAAACCGGCGGACGCGTTTTCCTGTTTTTATATACGGATGATTTTGACCGGGATTTTAAAAACCTGAAGGACAATGATATCCGGATAATCAGGGGGCCTCTTGAAGAACCATATGGTAAAGTGGCGGTATTTGCAGATTTATATGGAAATCTTTGGGATTTAATTCAGCCTAAATAAGCTTTTCAAATCATTGGTAAATTTGACCGAATCCTGTACATTCAATTTTTATATTTGATTGTTATGAATACGTTGAACTCAAACCTTAAGCCTTTCCTCCTCTTTATTTTTTTATTTACTACTGTTTCTGTTAAATCACAGGAAATAAATGAACAGATAAAACAAACAAATAACCGGATAGATCAAACACAAATAAAATTCGCCGGCACTATCTCTGCCAAAACGATGGATCCGGATGTCAAGGACCTCATGCTTAGGTTTATTCAGGTACAAACAGACAGTATACAACAGGTTTTGGCAACTGAAGCCGTTGCAAAACCGAATGAAACACTTTTAGCCCTAAACGCCCATGCTTCTTTTTTGGATGCATTCCACTACGAAATAATCAGCAATGGTTATGAGGTTTACCAAATGCGGGATTTGCGTAATAAATATCTGGTGATTTGGGACAATGTGAGACATCAATTGCCTTATGATGCAGAAATGGCTACACTCAGTCCTAAAAAAAGCAAAATTATTGCTACATCGTTAAAGGATTATCCTGAAGGACCACGGCTGCGCGACCTGACCATTCTTAAAACCGCCAGGTATAGTCCAGACAGGATTGCAGGTTGGCTTACTACGCATAAAGATTATCATTTTACAGATTCACTGATTTATATATGGGCAAACAGGGCACCTGCATCACTGGTCAAATTCGTTAAAACTTCCCCCAACCAGGAACTTGTACAAAAAATAAAGGATAATCAGTTCCCGCTTGTTCAGACACTGGTAAAGATGTCTCCCGAGTCTCGCGTGAACAACTATCTTCCTTTTGCCGTTCCGATAATGAAGGAAGAGCTGAGCTATGATACCATTAACAAATTGCGTGCAGAGCCCACCAAATATTTTCAGTTAATGTTGGATGAAGGTATGAAAACATTGAAGGAAAGGGACATGGGCGGCAATCCACCTTATATGGTTCCCTTGAGGGGATATCTGAAAGAATATGCCAATAAGTTTTTTGTAAATGTAATGAACAGTCGCCATGAAGAATCGAAAGAAACTGTACGATATGGCGAACTCAATCAATTAAGGCCGATTGATCTTTATGCGGTTATTATTTATGGTGAAGATAATTTTTATACCAGCAGTTATCTCTATACATATAAGCGACTGACAGGTATGTTTAAGAAAGGGAATTACGACTCTGTTCTAAGGCTCGCAAATTACGCAGGATACCGGAATTTTATCCGGCTCGCCGGCAGGTACAATACCCTTAATGATTTTCTGTCGAATATGCCCAAGGATACCATGACGGCCATCATGACAAGATTGGTCTATGGGCTGGAAATCAATACAGATGAAGGGCTTCAGGAGGCTATGACGGTTGCAGAAACATTTCCCAGTTTAAAAAATGACAAGGAACTGTCTGATTTCATGGAATTGCAACTTGCAGAAAACCTGCAACGCTGTAAAATTGAAGGAAATTTTTATGGGCAAAAATTATACAGTCTCTTACAGGAAATTTTTACCGCTGTAAAAAATGATGCCAATGGTGATGGTATCAGCCAAAAACTTTCACAGTATCTTATTCTGAGCCATAAATCGCTTAGGGATACATCCGGCAGGATCATACAACAGGTTTACTTTTATGGTGATGATGATGGCAAATCGTCTTACCAGAGTTTTCTAACCAACTTCAGAGATGCATCGACATGGAAAATGGAAAAGACCAGTCAATGGATAGCTTTTCATTCCATAAAGCAATACCCGATAAGTGTATATGCAAACCTGCCACTGGAATACCTGGAGGACCTGGATCGTGTGGCACAGGATACTTTGAAACAATACCTTGCCGCAAATAATTTAACGCCGCATATCATCATTCACCGCGGGCACAGCTATCATTTATCCAACAGTTTAACCAATGTAACCCCGGATATTAAACTTGCCATTCTCGGTTCCTGCGGTGGCTATTCTGAAATATTTGATGTACAAATGAAAAGCCCGGATGCACAGGTAATCTCCACAAAACAGGTAGGCTCTAAAATGGTGAATGAGCCCCTGCTTACCATGATCAATAAAAACCTGCTGGAAGAAAAAGACATCAAATGGCAGGAACTATGGGACACGCTGGATAAACAATTGAGTAAGGACAAAAAAGCGCATGCGTATTTTGTGGATTATATCCCACCGCATAAAAACATTGGCTTGCTTGTTGCCAAATTGTATAATGACGATAGTGGTCAATAAGATGATTTCTTCGTGTGCATAGTGTCTTGGCGGTAAATTTGTATTTTCATGTAAACTGAAGAAATGAAATATCTGCTTATCATTTTCCTGCTAACCGTTTCTATTTTCCAAAGTTGTTTTTTACCCGAGCAGGAAAAGAAGAAAACGGACACCGTATTTGCCCCGAAGTTTACCTTAACCCCATCAGATACATTTTATTTCAAGTCGTTTGTAGACTGCAATATGGCAGAAGCCTGGATCGGAGATACATTCCGCATCTTCCCCGGCAAATATGGCGAAGACCCTTTATGGGGTTATGATGAGAACCTGAAATTTGCAGATGGTAAACATGCCGATGAAGCATTCCTCACAAAATTTGAAGAATTTCAAAAACCCATCATGCCCAAAAACGCCAAACCAGGCACTCCAGGATTACATGGTGCGGTTTGGTTTGAAACGGTATATCAATCTCCCGGTGACCCTTCCGGAAAAACCTTATATGCTGTTTACCATAACGAGAACTATCCCTCTACCCTGCCCTATGATAGTGCAACGGGTCAGGGATATATTGATAAAAACTGGCCTCAGGGATTGAAGGGACCAACATCACCTGCCGCTGTTTGCAGGATTGGCATCATGAAATCAACAGATGGTGGTCATAGTTGGGAAAACAAAGGACTCTTCCTGGAAGACCTCCAGCCGAGGATGATCCTCAAACCGCACAATACATCAAATACATTTCCCGGTGGCGTGGGTGATCCATCAGCCGTAGCCAGTGGCGATTATTTATATTTATTCTACGGCGAGTACGGGTACCCGGGAGTTTATGATTCGCTCACCTGGGATCCGGTTACTGAATACAATGGCCAATGCATCAGTGTGGCACGCATTGCATTAACAGACCTCGATAATCCGCAGGGAAAAGCCAAACGCTGGGATGGTAAAGATTTTACGGTAGATTATAATGGTATTGGTTCTCCCATTGCATCATTGCAAATTCCACAATCAGAAGGTGGTGGTGCAGCGTCTTCTCCAACAGGCGGTTTCTATTGGGGCCCATCGGTGAGTTGGAACACTTACCTGGAATGCTGGGTTATGCTGATGGGAAAAGTTACCGGTCCATCCTGGGCGGGCAGCAGCGTGCATATTTCTTTCAATAAAAATAAAGACCTGGGTGCAGCGCTTCATTCACAGGAATGGAGTAAGCCAACTTTATTATTTGACCGGCCTAGTTTCTTCCTTTGGTATCCATCTTTACAACCGATGAACACGCCTGAGGATATAGCCAATAAAAATACATGCCTGAAACTGGGGAAGAAAGCGAGGTTGTTTATTAAGAATATATTGCCGGAGAAGAGTGAATATATGTCGATGCACGTAATTGAATTTAGTAAGTAGTTTAACCGCAAAGCCACGAAGGGCAAAATAGTTTCTGGTTTCCAGCGTTATGAATGAGGAATTTTCGTAAATTAAGGATTAATACATACCGCGTATGAAGACCTTATCCCAAACCTGGTTTGCCGAAGGCTACATCGATTTTGAACTGAAAAAGTATACCCTGCTGGCATACCTGCAGGAGATCCACCAGCATTTCGACCAAACCAAACTCTACCCCCAACTCGCCGACCTGATCTTTCATTTCAATAACCTGCGTGCATTCCGACACAACAAACAGTTCCTGCAGCAACAGTTTCCCAAAAAATTCACACAGGTGGATATCCATAAACTGGAACTACTCTACCAGCAGATGATCGATGACGATGAAATCATGAAAGACCTCGAAGAGATCCTGCATTATGCCATGGAGAAAATGGGCATCGCCATCCAGGACGGAACAGAGATCTATGAATTTGTGGAAGAAAAAATAACCATTTTCCCGGTGGGGCTGATCCCTTTGGAAAACATGGAAGGCTATTTCTTCCTGGCAGATGGAAAAGCACAGGACACCAAAGTATTTCACTACCGGTTAAGCATATTCGAAAAGCACGATGAACGCTACCGGAGCATCAAAACAACGCATGTGAACAACTGGGCCCGCAATTTTGTAAACACGTATGAAAACATCAAGGGTGAGTTGATCCGGCATAAAACCGATTTGCCAAACCCGGCGGTATATGGCATTGAGACGGATATTCATGTGCCGCTGGAAGAGACGCTTTTACCCATTGCGAAAAGGTGTTTGGTTAAGTATATTTCCCAGAAGGCGGCTTAATACATTAACCGCATGGACGCCAAGTTTGTCTGAACCATGATTTTAGAGATTTCAAAGATTAAGAGGATAAGCAGTATTTAAACACATTTATATTTTAAAAAACTAACGGCTGTTTGGTAATAACTAAAATGCAACCGTCAACAGCAAGTGGCCGCCCAGCCCTTCTTTAACAATCCTCATCAACGTTGAAAGCCTGATATCACTCGCATTATTTTCAATCCTGGAAATATATGATTTAGTGGTACCACACTTCTGCGCAAGTTGTTCCTGTGTTAAATTTTGCTTTTCCCTCATTTCCTGGATAAGAACCCCCAGTTTAAAAGCTTCAAATTCCTGTTCATATCTCTCCCGCTTTTCTGATCCTCGTTTTCCGTACTGCTTTTTGAGATGATCCTCAAAAGAAGTTAAATTCTTACTTGTTGCCTTTTTCATCAAAATATTCTTTTTTAATTTTCTTCGCCAAATCAATTTCAATTTTTGGGGTCTTCATTGATTTTTTCTGAAAACCATTAGCAATTACAATCAATTTGCCTTCGTCAAAAAACGAAAAAGCCCTATAGATATTTCCGGCAAGTTCAACCCTGATCTCATAAATACCTATCGTACCCTCCACATGCTTAAAATATTTCCCCGGGATATATTCTAAAGTTGCGATCAGTTCCAGGGTCCAGTTAAACTTCTTCTGAACATCAGCAGATAATTCATTGAAAAAATCCAAATAATAGTCCTTGTAATAGTAGATTTTCCTATAGTATGGCGACAACATAAAGTTAGCTAATTAGATAACTTTTACAAAATCATTTTTAAGAATCCGGTATCTATGTAAAAATGATATTGTTATGATTGTCTTAAAAGCGAAATAGACAATAGAATCGGGTTATTTTTCTGAATTTCCAGGTGGAAAATATGCTTAGCGCTCTTTATTACTTTGCGGTTAAATTAATGTAGTAAAATCAGCATACGAAATCCATTGCTTGTTTTCGGGAATAAACACTTCGGTGGCATTTTTATCTATGAATAATTTATAGGCAAATTTTGGCAGGTCTGTACCGAAATATCCCGGATAATACAGGCCAATTTGATGATCCTTGCA
>JAHEEX010000154.1 GCA_024640465.1 Sphingobacteriales bacterium
AAAACAATGGGATACCGTGTAACTGCCATGGCTAATGATGCCAGGCCGGATACTTTTGAAAGCCCGGATCAATTAATCACCCAGATCAATTGGTCGCAGGTAAAAACAAACCCGTCAACCAGTATCCTGGTAGCTACACAGGGCGAACAGGATGAATCAGCGCTGGAGCAAGCCCTACAGCAGCAATATGCCTATTTGGGTTTTGTTGCCAGTAAAAAGAAGAAAGCGGCTGTTTTTTCCTACCTCGAAGATCTTGGCCTGGATAAAAAAGCCATCGGAAATATCAAGTCTCCTGCGGGGATAGACATCAATGCCAAGAAACCGGAAGAAGTGGCGATCAGCATTTTGGCAGAAATAATCCAGGTAAGAAATAATCTTCCTGATACTTTTTCATTCACTCAATTTGATGATACCAGGACAGAAGCCGGGAAACCCAAATTTTATATTAACCCGGTCTGTGGCGTTCCGGTGGATATCAATAATCCCAAACACATCATCGAGTATAAAAATGAAAAAGTCTATTTCTGCTGTGATGGTTGTAAAGTAAAATTTGAACAGGATCCGGAGAAATATATGCAAAAAATTTCAGCATCATAAAAGAATTGAAACGCAATGAGCATGCAAATTAAAACATCAATAAGTTAAGAGGATTAATGTCTAATAAAGATCATTAGATACGATTAAAGAATTAAGTAACGGATAGTTATAATCTATCCTTTGCAACGATAAAATGGTAAAGACAAATTTAAAATACAGTTCCACAGAGAACCACAGAGAAAAATGGAGTACCGCAGAGGAGGTAACCTGTATTTCTCTGTGCTGCTCTATCTCCTCTGCGGCTCTCTGTGGCCTGTTGTTTGCAAATGGAAATACCTTATTTAGTTCACAAATGAATAAACCAATGATCAAGATTAATAGCACATATCATTAAGAACATTATGTACATATGTTCTTTTCGAATTTCATAAAAAAGTACCTGCCATGAAAGAGATCAATAACATCATCAAATCATACGACGAAGCCCTAAAGGCTGGAAGGCAAACCGTTTTGGCAACGGTAGTACACCTTGAAGGATCCTCCTACAGAAGGCCCGGTGCAAGGATGCTGATAACAGATGAAGGACAACTGACGGGCGCCATCAGTGGCGGTTGTTTGGAAGGGGATGCATTACAAAAAGCTTTACTGGTAATGTCTCAGCAAAAATCCAGGATCGTAACATATGATACAACTGATGAAGACGATAACACATTGGGTGTGGGATTGGGATGCAATGGTGTGATACAGGTATTAATGGAACCTGTGAATGCAAAGGACCCGATGAACCCGGTTGAATTTCTCAGGAATGTGACAAGCCGTAGACAAAAAGCAGTATTGGTAACTGTTTTTTCAGTTGAGGATAAAAAAAGCGAACAAACAGGCACTTGTTTGCTTCTGGATGAATCCGGAAATTTTCGGGGCAACCTGCAGGATTCGGAACTGGAAAAAATATTGAAAGAGGATGCTCAACTTGCTTATGCAAAGGAAAAATCATCATTCAAAAATTATATTTCGGATAAACACAACCTGACGGCCTTCATAGAATTCGTTAAACCCTCGGTTTCGTTGGTTATCATCGGTGCCGGTAATGATGTGATCCCATTGATAGAAATGGCTGATGTGCTTGGATGGGAATCAAGGGTCGTAGATGGACGTTCCAGTCATGCCAGGCCTGAACGTTTTGTAAAAGCCTGCCAGGTATTGGTTTCAAAACCGGAGCATGTTCTGGAACAGATCCCCATTGATGAACAAACCGTTTTTGTATTGATGACCCATAATTATAATTACGATATGGCCATGCTTAAAGCATTGGTCCATAAAAAAATACAATATGTGGGCATGCTGGGTCCCAAAAAGAAACTCTACAAAATGCTGGATGAAATGAAAGATGGAGGCTTAACTTTAACAAGGGATCAGCGTGAAATTATTCATGGTCCTGTTGGCCTTGACCTGGGTGCAGAAACTGCCGAAGAAATTGCCTTATCCATTATCGCTGAAATAAAAGCTGTCCTGGCAGGGAAAGCGGGACATTCGCTGAAGGATATCAATGATGTCATACATTCGCGAGCAGATACAGTAATTGAAGAAAGAAGATTAAATTGAATGCAGTGAACTGTAAAATTGAACACTGTTGCATTGTTATATTGGCCGGCGGAAAATCAAACAGGCTGGGTAGTCCGAAGCAATTATTAAAATACAAAGGCCAGAGCCTTCTACAGCATGCAGCTGAAGCAGCGCTTGGAACAGGAATCATGCCTGTAATTGTAATAACAGGAGCAAAAGCGGAATTGATGGAAAAAGAATTAGAGAACTATCCTGTTCAATTGGCTTATAATGAAGCTTGGGAAGAAGGCATGGCCTCTTCCATCAGGTGCGGTGTTGAAGCTTCCAAACGCATGAAGCCGGATGTAGATGGCATTTTATTCATGGTTTGTGATCAGCCCTTTGCTGATACCTTTGTGTTAAATGAATTAATAGCTATGCAAAAAGAAAGTGGAATGCCTATTTCTGCTAGTGTTTATGATGATATAATAGGAACACCGGCGATATACCATAAAAGTATATTTCCTGAATTAATATCATTACAGGGAGATATTGGCGCGAAAAAAATCATCAATGCTCATAAAGATTCCCTGTCGACCATTTCATTTGATTCAGGGAAAACTGATATTGATACAACAAGCGACTACGAAAACCTTTTGAAAACGTTAAACTGAGCAGAAAAAATGATCACAGATTCATATAACAGGATTCATAACTATCTGAGGATTTCGATGACAGACAACTGCAACCTGCGTTGTTTTTATTGCATGCCCGAGGAGGATTATGAATTTACACCTGCCAGCAGGTTGATGCAGGCCAATGAAATTGAGGCGCTGGCAAAAATATTCATCAGCAATGGCGTCGATAAAATAAGGCTTACCGGCGGGGAACCGCTGGTAAGAAAAGATGCGGCAGATATCATCCTGGCTTTATCTAAGTTGCCTGTTGCACTCACTATGACTACCAATGGTACGAGACTTGATGACTTCCTGGATGTGTTGAAAAAAGCAAAAATGCATTCACTGAACATCAGCCTGGATACCCTTCACCGGGAAAAATTCCAACTCCTCACCCGCCGAGACCAATTTGAAAAAATCATCAACAACATTCATCTTTTTTTAAAAAATGATTTTCATGTTAAAGTGAATGTTGTAATGATGAAAGGCCTGAACGACAATGAGATCAATGATTTCGTGGCATGGACCAAAGACGAACCTGTACATGTGCGTTTTATTGAATTCATGCCTTTTAGTGGCAATAAATGGACCAGCAATAAAGTATTTACCTGGAAAGAAATTATTGAAGTGGTAGAGCAGAAATATAAAGTGATTCGTCTCGAAGATGCCAAACATGATACCGCAAAAAAATACATGGTACCCGGACACAAAGGTACCTTTGCCGTAATAAGCACCATGAGTGCACCCTTTTGTGCGGGTTGCAACCGCATGAGGCTGACCGCCGATGGTAAATTAAAGAATTGCCTGTTTTCAAAAACAGAAACCGACCTGCTTACTCCTTTCAGAAATGGTGAAGATATTTTACCACTCATTCATCAAAGCATCCAGGCAAAAGCAAAAATGCTTGGCGGGCAGTTTACAGAAGACTTTGCCCATATTCATGCAGAAGAAATAGCCAACAGGAGTATGATAACCATAGGTGGATAGAGATAGTGACAGCGCATACATTTATTACAGGAAACAAGTTGAAAAGTGTTTTTAAAGAATCATTTATTTACGGGCATTTTCTGTTTCCTGGCTCTTCATTTACAGGCGCAAAAGATAACAAATACATTATCCAAAGGGAATGACAGCATCTTCATCAAAGACCTGGATGATATTACTGTTACGGCAAGCCGGTTCAAAGAAAATTTATTCAGGTCCCCTGTTAGTATAGAGAAAGCAGACAGAAATTTTTTTACAATCAGTTCCTCACCTTCTTTCTTCGATGCACTGGAACATGTAAAAGGCGTTCAGATGATTACGCCTGGGATAGGTTTCAAAATTTTAAACACAAGGGGTTTTTCCAATACAACCAATGTACGCTTTGCGCAATTGGTTGATGGCATGGATGTTCAATCGCCCCATATTGGTTCACCAATGGGTAATGCACTTGGCCCAAATGATCTCGATATTGATAAAGTGGAGATTCTGCCAGGCATATCTTCCGCTCTTTATGGGATGAATACTATAAATGGACTGGCAGACTTTACAACACGGAATCCATTTACATCTACGGGTATCAGCATTCAACAGAAAACAGCGGTATACAATGTTGGAAATTCCACTGCTCCTGCAAGATTATTTTCCGAAACCAGTTTAAGAATAGCCTATAAGTTATCTGACAAAATCGCTTTTAAGTTAAGTGGCACTTTCAGTAAAGGGAAAGACTGGATTGCCGATAATTACACAGATCTGAATCCTGCTGCTAATAACAGCACTGGCCTGACCGGAGAAGATAATCCGGGAAAAGATCCGGTTAACAGTTATGGCAATGAATCTTCAAACAGAAGAACCATACCCTTGCAGGGTAAAAGTTATGTAGTTGCACGTACCGGTTATCCTGAAATTGATCTGACTGATTACCAGGTTAATAATCTCCGGGCAGATGGTGGTGTGTATGTAAAGCTGAAAAATAATACAGGATTTAATTATTTATTCCGGATAGCATTGCAGGATAACACATACCAGCGTTCCAACCGTTTTGCACTTAAAAATTATTTCTTACAACAGCACGGCCTGCAGTTTCAGTCAAAATCCATCCAGGCTAAAGTGTATATTAATAATGAAAATTCAGGAGACTCATATAACCTTAGGTCAATGGCTGAAAATATTGATCGGGATTATAAATCGGATAATAAATGGTATGCAGATTATACCACAGGGTACAATAATGCAATAACAAACACCATAAACCCTGCCGATGCACACCGGGCTGCCAGAAATTTTGCGGATTCCGGAAGATTTCAGCCGGGAACAGATGAATTTAATAGTGCATTATTAAAATTACAGCAAATAAACAATTGGGACAGTGGCGCTGCCTTAAAAGTTAAAGCAGGATTTATTCACGCGGAGATGCAAATAAACCTGACTGAAAACTGGCTTAGTAATCTGAAAAAAATAAGCGGCCTGGACATCCTTGCTGGTTTTGATCATAGAACTTATTCTGTATTTCCGGATGGAAATTATTTTATCAACCCTGAACCCGGTAAAGAAAACAAAAATATTTATTACAGTAAAACTGGTGCTTTCATTTCTATTTCAAAAAACCTGGTTGACAATAAACTCCGACTTGGATTTATATTACGGGCAGATAAGAATGACTATTTCCCTTTGTTGTTTAACCCGCGTTTTACGGCATCTTATTCTCCGGTCCGTCAGCATAATATCCGTTTTTCATACCAGAACGGTTATCGTTACCCGATAATTTTTGAGGCCTTTTCAAATGTGAACAGCGGTGGTGTCAAAAGAGTTGGTGGTTTACCAGTCATGTCACAAGGTATTTTTGAAAAGGCATGGCTGCAAACTTCTATCAGTACATTTCAGTCGGCTGTGCTGAATGATATAAACCGGAATGGTATTTCACGGAACGAAGCGATAGAGAAAAATAAAGGCTTGCTGAAAAAAAATCCTTATACATACATCAAACCGGAAAAAGTCAATTCTTTTGAGTTCGGATACAGGGGTCTGTTTTTTGATAACAACATGTATTTCGATGCAGATTTTTATATTAACAGTTACCAATCCTTCATTGCGCAGGCCAATATGAATGTGCCAAAAACCAATAATGAAGATTCCATCCCATACTATCTGTATGACAACACAAAACAATCCAAATACCGTATGTGGACCAATTCAACAACAAAGGTCTACAATTATGGTTTTAGCCTTGGTTTGATATACCGTTTGCAAAAAGGGTATACCATTAACGCCAATACTTCATATGCCAAACTTTCCCGAAGAGCTGATGAAGATGGACTGGAAGATGGGTTTAATACTCCAGAATGGATATGCAACCTGACTATTTCAAACAAACAAATTATTAAAAGGGTTGGTGCCGGTATTGGATTAAGGTGGCAAAGCAGATTTTACTGGACATCATTTCTTATTAATGGATATGTACCAGCCAATACTACACTTGATGCAAATGTATCGTATGTATTCAGGAAAGAAGAGTTCAGTTTAAAAGCAGGCGGAACAAATCTGCTCAACCGGTATTACTATTCATTGTTAGGTGGACCGCGAATTGGCGGGTTTTATTATTTGACAGTAACCTATGGGTTGAATTAAAAAAATAATAGCATAATTTTCAACCTGGAAAATCAACAAGATGATTTCAGTATCAGAGGCCAAAGAACTTATTTTTGAAAACACGGATATCATACCTCCGGCGAGGCTGTCTATTGATAATGCCGCAGGCCTGGTACTGGCTAACGATTTGTTTGCCGTAACAGATATTCCTGCATACGCACAATCTTCGATGGACGGATATGCCTTATCCTTCGCAGGCTGGCAGCAATGTAAAAAACTAAAAGTGGCTGGTATTGTTGCTGCAGGCAGTGAAGACCACACCGTATTGTCCCCGGAACAGGCAGTGCGCATTTTTACCGGAGCGGCGGTACCTGAAGGAGCAGATACAGTGGTCATCCAGGAAAAGTCAAGAACCGAGAACGGTGAATTGATTATTGAAGATAATATGCTTGAGCAAGGTGCAAATGTTCGTCCCAAGGGCTCAGAGATAAAAGCCGGCGACCTTGCACTACCTAAAAACAGTCGCCTTTCCCCTGCTGCCATTGGATTCCTGACAGGTATCGGGATAACGCATGTTGAAGTTTTTCCGGCGCCGTCAGTCAGTATCATTGTTACAGGCAATGAATTACAGGAACCCGGAAAACCACTAAAACATGGACAGGTGTATGAATCAAACTCATTTACTTTAAGGGCTGTACTGCAGCAATTGCAAATCAGGGATGTAACTGTCTATAAAGCAGAAGATACCCTTGATACATTGACATCCGTTTTATCAATAGCACTGGAAAAAAGCGATATTGTTTTATTGAATGGAGGTATAAGTGTAGGTGATTATGATTTCGTATTAAAAGCCACTGAAAATTGCGGAGTCACCAAAATATTTCATAAGATCAAGCAAAAACCTGGCAAGCCTATTTATTTTGGAAAGAAGGGACAAAAGCTGGTTTTTGGCTTGCCGGGCAATCCGGCATCCGTACTGACTTGTTTTTACGAATATGTGACTGTTGCCCTGGAGAAATTATTCAAGTGCCGAAGTGGAATAAATATCATTTATGCTCCACTGGCAATTACTTTTAAAAAATCAGCCGGTCTGACACATTTTTTAAAGGGATTTTATAATGGGGAATCAGTGACTCCTTTGGATGCACAGGAATCATTCAGGCTTAGTTCGTTTGCCAGGGCAAATTGCCTGATTGTAATCAATGAGGAAGTAACAGAATCTATGAAAGGAGAAATAGTGGAAGTCCATCTATTACCGGTTTAATCAGGCAACTATGGATCATCAGTTTTTATTTTATACACTCCTTTTCATGGTAGCTTTCCTCTACGCATCTGTCGGGCACGGCGGGGCTAGTGGTTACCTTGCCTTGATGGCGCTTTTCAGTATCACACCGGATGTAATGAAACCTACGGCACTTCTATTGAATTTGTTTGTATCACTAACATCTTTCTACCAGTTTTACCGGGGCAAATATTTTCAATGGAAGATTTTTGTTCCACTGGCAATTGCCTCTGTACCCCTGGCATTCCTTGGAGGGATGGTTTCCATAGATGCATCGATCTATAAAAAAATTTTAGGCATACTCTTGCTCTTACCCATCTTTCGACTGTTATTTTTTAAAAATGTACCGGCCGAGGAACTCCAGAAACCCAAAATGGGCCTTTCACTACTGATCGGTGGTGGAATTGGATTTCTGTCGGGATTGATTGGTATTGGCGGGGGCATCATTCTCTCCCCGGTTTTGTTAATGCTGAAGTGGACCGATCAGAAGCAGACTGCAGCCATCAGTGCCCTGTTCATATTTGTTAATTCACTTTCCGGACTTTCAGGTCAACTGGTAAAGGGCATCAGTTTCAGTAATGATATGGTGGTTTATGTGGTGATTGCTTTTGCAGGTGGGTTATGTGGTGCTTATTTTGGTGCCCGCAGGTTTAACCAGAATGCCATAAAATATATGTTGTCTGTTGTTTTGATGGTAGCAGCATATAAATTGCTGTTTACCACTGCATAAAGCGGCGCTGATGAATAAACGAATGCAAGAATCTGTTCAATTGAAAAGAGCGATTTGTTGGCTAAAAGCGTTCATATCATCTCAGCCTTCAGTATTTTTGTAAGAGCAATAAAATTGAATATGGATATTCAGGTAATGGTTTTTGGCCAACTTACAGATATTACCGGATCAGGAATGATTTGCGTGCGGGATATTACAGACACAATGAGCCTAGTAGCGTTCTTAAAAGAAAAATATCCAAAACTATCCCATACCAAATTTGCCATTGCAGTAGATAAAAAAATTATTATTGAAAATACTGTCCTTAACCCTGCATCAACTGTTGTATTGATGCCTCCTTTTTCAGGTGGATAATGAATAATATACCATCATATAACCGGTATCACCGTCAGATGATCTTAAAGGATTTCGGGGAGAAGTCACAGCAAAAATTGCTGGATGCAAAAGTGCTGGTAGTAGGTGCAGGCGGACTGGGATGCCCTGCATTATTATACCTGGCCGGAGCCGGT
>JAHEEX010000155.1:0-4794 GCA_024640465.1 Sphingobacteriales bacterium
TGAATGTGCAGGAAAATATGGGCAACGCATTCCAGGCCGATTTCAGCCCGGTAAGGATCCATACCGGTTCCACAGCAGCATCCCTCAGCGCTGAAATTGGTGCACAGGCATTTACTTACCAGAACCATATTTATTTCAACGAAAACAAATACGCTCCTGATTCCGGAGAGGGCCGTTTCCTGCTGGCGCATGAACTTACACATACGATACAACAAGGAGCAGCCAAAACTGTAAGGAGGGACCCTGAAGAAGGCACGCCACCACCGGAAGAATCCTGGACCGACAAGTTGAAGAATGGGGCTGAATACTTATTGCAGGAAGTACTTCCAGCTTCAGTGTACAATATCTATAGCAAAATAAAGAATGGGGGCCTTCTGAATTTCATAAAATCAACCCTCTTTGATCTCTTCAAAACACTGTTCAATATTATTGGGTTTTCAGATGCAGAGATCCTGGTAATCATCCAGATTTTCGCTACACTGAAAGATCAGATGCCGGCAATTATAGACGGTTTATCCAATGGTGATTGCAAACCTTTATTTGCAGCGCTCAATTTGCTGACCACCGTCATGGGTGCCATTGCCGGGCGTGTATGGGACAAACTTATGGAAACCATCGAACCCATAAGGCAATGGCTGATCAAGATCTGGGATACCTATATATCGCCGGCCATTGATAAAATCACGGCATTTTTTGGTGAACAATGGGAAATGATCAAAGCGCTCGGCAAATGGATCTGGGATGCTTTCCAGCCTTTGATTAAAAGTTATAAAGATGCCTGGGACTGGCTATGTACCAAACTTGGATTCGGTGCTTCTGATGAACCAGGGTTGATGGGTTTTATTTCAGATAAACTCGGCGAAGCCTGGGAAGCCATTAAAAAAGAACTGAAACCGGTTATTGAACCCATACAGGATGTGATTGAAGGCATCAAATCGCTTATCGACATGAGCGCGGTGAAAAAACTCCAGGAAGATGCCCAAAAATGGCTTGATGAAGTTGCCAAGACAGCTACTGCTATGGGCAGTGATGAAGACGCTGTTGCCAATAAACAACTTACACTTCGTGAAGTATTGTTGCCGGCACTGAATAATGCCATCAGGAAAATAAAAGTAACCCTCCAGGCCGCAGGCGATTGGGTGGTGGATAAAGTAAACAATATAGCCGACAACGTGAATGGATTCATCACCGGCATTCAGGGCAATTCTTTTGTACGTCCGATATATTCCCTTGTGCAATGGGTGCCAAAAACAATCAATAATATTCGCGACTGGGCCAATGAAAAAGTGAATGGCTTATTTGAAAAATTGCAGAGTGGTGTAGACTACCTAAAGAAATTCATCGACCCCATCATCGACATGCTGGAGAAGATCATCAAGCTGGTAGGCAATCTGCTGGGTTATCTTCCTGATTTCATCCTGGGTGTACCTTTTATGTTGATGCCCCGTTGCATCAAAGACCCAATCATTAAATGGCTCACAGAAGTGGTGCTGAAAAAAATCCCCATCATTGCCGAGTTTATCCAACTGGCGGATAAATGGGAGGAGATCAAGACAGCCGCGCTTACCGTGTTGAAACAGGTGTTCGTGGATGGACAATTAGGCAAAGGATTGTGGACTTATTTCAAAACCTTGCTGACCATCCTGGGAATCGACCCGACACTGGTAACCACCGTAATTGCAAAGGCAGCCAACAATTTTTCGGCCATTATTTCCAAACCCGGAGACTTCCTTAAGAATGTATGGCTGGTGGTAAAGGGCGGTTTTAAAAGGTTCTGGAACAATATTCTTACTCATCTGCCACAAGGGGCACTTAATTGGCTTTTTGGTGAAGTGAAAGGCGCTGTTAGTGTGGCACCTCCCAAAGATTTCAATATAGGCAGTATCCTTGGTTATGTAATAGATCTTTTTGGAATTACGAAAGAGAATGTATACAAACGAATGGAATTACATCCGAAGATTGGACCGGATAAAGTTGCTAAAATTCGTGCTGCAGAAAATATACTTACCGGAGCATTGGAATGGATCACGGTGTGGATCAAAGAAGGGCCTGAAGGATTACTCAAAAAAGCTAAGGAAAAACTGAATGAGATTACAGACACGGTCATAAATGGCATAGTCTCTTGGATCAGCACCAAGATCTCCGCTGAGATCATGGAAAAACTGGCTACCAGTTCAGATCCACTGGGTATCGGGGCTACCATCAACACCATTATTCTGATATATGACACAATAAAAACAGCAGTGGCGTATATTAATCGTATGTTGAATATTGCCAACCAGGCTATGGATAACCTGGCAGAAATCATAGCCGGCCAGGTTGAGAAAGCGGAAGAAGCATTTGAAAAAATCCTTGCAAAGGCCGTGCCGTTGGTGGTGGGATTTGCTGTAGAAGTAATTATTGGACCAGTTGGTCAAAAAATAAAAGAAATTGTAACGGATGCACGTAAGGTAGTGGATGATGCGATCGACTGGCTGATCAATGGGGCGTTGAGTATGATAGAAACATTCGTGGATGCAGGTAAAGCATTGGTTGACAAATTGGTTGAATGGTGGAAAGCCAGCAAGAGTTTTACGGCTAAAGATGGCAAACTGCACAAACTATACATTGAGGGTAGTGAAACTAACCACAAAATAATGGTAGCGAGCAAGGTCACAACATTCTCAGATTTTATAAATAATATCGTGGCAGATTCTGATGAAAAGAAACAGGCAAAAAAAGATGCACTTGAAATCGCCGAAGAAATTGATGCACTTCCACCTTATTTGAAAGGTTCCAAAACAATGTCGAAAGAAGAGAAAAAAATCGAGTTTTTGAAACTCAAGACACAAAAGGAAGAATTGCTGGGTAAGTTATCTTCACCTGTAGCGATTTTGATGGAAAATGCTGATTTGCCTGATGGGTCATATGAACACCCCATTCCAATACGTTGGACAAAAGTTGGACACATCATGACATTACACTTATACCCAATTACAGAAAAATGGCTTGACAAATTTGGTAATAATATTGTTCCAGGTGATTTACCTCCCGACAAAGAAGCTTCGTTTACCGGAAGAACCAACCTGGAACTACCTCCATCCATGACAAAATCCGCTCCAAAGAAACCTGGCAAAGAGGAAAAGTTATATTATGCCGATACTAAATATCTGACCATTGGCGTAAACAGCAACAATGTTCCGGAATTGCATAAAAAAATCAGAAGAAAAACGGAAGATACATCGACCAGGAGCATCACGATGCTAAGGGATACTCTGCTTCCAAATTGGGGATTTAAAAAAGTTAAGGACTTACAAATTGATCATGTTCTCGACAGGCAATGGGGAGGAAGAGACAATCTTGAAAACCTTTGGCCCTTAGATAAAGTCATGAATAATAATGTAGGAAATAAAATTAATGCTCAGGTTGTTTCATATGAAGACAAAGATGGAAAACCTGCTATTTCAAAAGTTCAAGACTTGAAAAACAAATGGTTTATCATAGATAGCATAGGAGATTTTTAAAAAATTATTAGAATGCGTAATCTCATCCAACTACTCTTCGCTTTGCTCACCCTCGGTACCTTTATTTGGGCAGGCTGGCAGGGATATCTTTTGCTTCGGCAGGAACAAATGGGCCTACCGGAGGGAACACGCTCCGCCGTGATCATCATCGCCATCATATCCATCATCTGCACGTTTATGCTCACTACAGCCATCAGTAACCATGGCGATAAAATTTTCAGGGGATATCAGTATGAAAGCAGGCTTGCATTGTATGAAAAATGCATCGCCGTCTGGCAGGCCATCCTTCAGGAAATACCTGAAGGCAGCAAGGTGCAAATCGAACTTCATTTCCGTGAACTGGATGCACAGATGGCCCTGCTGGCCTCCGCAAAAGTTCTCAAAGCATACAATGAACTCAGAAAGTCATCCGGTTCTGACGGTGTTAATACCAAACCCACTTCAGAAGCTGGCCAAAAATTATTAGTTGCCATGCGGGAAGATCTCGGACAGGCCCCGGATTTCCTTATAAGAAAAGAAATTCAACAAATGTTCTCTTAAATCAGGATTATGTCAGTCAAAAAAATGTTCCGCCGCCGTAAAAAACGTACAGAAGGCAGTAATGCTGCTCCTGTTTTTTTCCAGGCTGATCCCATGATCCATGATCATGGCGAAGGCAATGCTTTTTTCCTTCCTCGGGAAGGGGAATACCAGGCCAAGTTGAAAGTTAGCGAGCCAGGAGATGAACAGGAAAAACAGGCCGATCGAATGGCAGATAAAGTGGTGCATAGAAAGGAAACAGAAGAAAAGTTGCATAAGTCAGCTGAAAAAGATGAGGAGAAACTGCATCGTGCAACTGATGAAGAAAAGGATAAAAAAATCAATCGCAAGGGAAAACATCCTCACGACAGTGATCAAATGGATGACTTAGAAAATATCGCCACAAAACCCATGGGCGGTACAAAAGCTATGCAAGCCTCTCCTCCCAACCTGAAAAGCCATGATGCTGGTAGCAACCTGCCCGCATCAACTGCGAAAGAAATGAACAGTCATTTCGGATATGATTTCAGCAATGTGAAAATTCATACTGGCCAGGAAGCTGGCCAGCTGAATGAACAACTCCGTGCACAGGCATTCACTTATGGCGGGGAGATCTTTTTCAATAAGGATAAATTCAACCCGCAAAGTACTCAGGGAAAATGGCTGCTGGCGCATGAACTCACACATGTGGTCCAGCAAAAAGGACAGGAATTGAATACCCTGCAAAAGAAAGACGTACCAGGCATCAGTACGCCAGTGCCCGATGAATTCA
>JAHEEX010000155.1:4804-8841 GCA_024640465.1 Sphingobacteriales bacterium
ACAAAGATGAAGAAGTAGTGAAATCGGCTGAAGGCGAGATCAATGGTGTGAAAGTGGTTATCGTTCCAGATACAAAAGGGCCGGTTCAACCAGGAAAGTCGGCCGAAACATCGATTGGCTTGACGTACAGCCTTCCAGGGATGGATCATGCAAACGGTAAAGTAGTTAAAGTGAATGGTCGGGCAACCGTCGTTTTCACCATCCATACACAATATCTCCCGGATGTTAAACCTTCCTCTCCTTCAGCCTATGGTAAGGGCACCACGGCCGAGGATAAGAAAGCCGGGAACACCAGCCTCAAATTCCATGAATCCAGTCACGGCCTGGATGCTATGGCCTATCTAAAGGCAAATCCGCTGCCCGAATTCACTGGCAAAACCGGTATGACCAAAGCACAATTCGAAAAGGCCAAAGCAGATTTTATAAAAAAGATCACGGCTTACCAGGCTAAATTACTGGAAGCTAATAAACAGGCCGTGGATTGTACAGGTACTCCGGAATCCAGCTGTAAAAATTGAAAACATAAAACAAACAATTTATAACCATGTTCTGGAAGAAAAAAGATTCGGATCCAACAGAAAAAAAAACGGCCCCAGTTGTAAACAAGCCAATACAAATGCAGTCATTTCTTTCCCAATCGATGCAAATTCTAAGCAGCATAATTGAGGCCAGGCTGAACCATTTTTTTGGGAAAACTGAATCATTTATACAACCCACTTTTGACATCATTGATGATGGATCTGTATTTTCAAAATATGTAATTAACAACAAGCTTACTGTTGAAGAATATATTGTACTCTTACTGTCTATAACACCACATATACATCCGGACCTTTTTTCTGGTTTAATCCGGGAACATCTTCCAAAGGGTAGTGATTTCCCGGAATTCGGGGGCGTAAAAGGAATTAATTACCGGGGTATAATTCCAACCGGGGAAACAGCATTATTTGTTCTTGCAGGAATGAATACCGATAGCCGATTACATTATGCCTCACTTATCAGGGGGGAAAGTTCCGGATACACAAATGAAGGAAAATCACCGGTAAGAAAATCAATTTTTCAAAATGGTGTTGTTACACTTGAACAAATGAAAGAAGGTGAACCTGAAATGAGTGGGAGGTTAATATTATCAAATGAAAAAATTGCTGAGTTTTTAACTGGGAAAAAATGGAGACCTGGTTTCGGTTCTGGTTTTCCTGCATCATTACTGGAAACAAGGATGGAATGGGATGATATTGTCCTTTCGCCACAAACAGAAAGAGAATTAAAAATGATCCAGTATTGGCTGGAGTATCACGGGCGTATTGAATCAGATTCGAAACTTGGAAAACGGACAAAACCTGGCTATAGGGCTTTGTTCTATGGCCCCCCAGGAACTGGGAAAACATTAACAGCCAGTTTACTGGGAAAACAATTTGGAATGGATGTTTACAGAATTGACCTGTCTCTTGTGGTGTCAAAATACATAGGTGAAACTGAAAATAATTTACGTCAAATTTTTGACCGCGCACAAGACTGGATTTTGTTTTTCGATGAGGCAGATGCACTTTTTGGTAAAAGAACAAATGTACAATCAGCACATGATCGATTTGCCAACCAGGAAGTTTCCTATTTACTTCAAAAAGTGGAAGAACATCCGGGTCTGGTAATCCTGGCAACAAACTTCAAAAATAATATGGACCATGCTTTCATCAGAAGATTTCAATCTGTAGTACCTTTCCCTTTACCTAATGAACAGGAAAGTTTGTTGCTTTGGGAAAATACAATGCCCTCCAATATTCCATTTGCCCCGAATATAGCCCTACAAGACCTCGCTAGAAAGTATGAACTTACAGGTGCATCTATCCTTAATATTGTTCAGGCTGCTTCGATAAGAGCTTTATCTGAAGATAGACCTATTGAAGAACGAGACCTGATAGAAGGTATACAAAATGAATATTATAAAAATGGAAAATCAGTTTAAGGGATTGTAAATGTAAAATGCATTAAAAATCAACCGCAAGGAAACAAAGAATTACTTTGAGCCCTTTGCGCTTTTGCGGTAAAGCTCACTCCGCCGCAAACTGCACGGCATGCACTTCAATATTTTCTGCTTCTTTACCACCCTGCAATGTAAACCCAGCGGCTATCCATTTTGTATTATCGGGCGAAAGTGGCCGTATCGTAATATAATCACCCCAGGTATTTTCCCTGGGCCCATTGGTTCCTGCTCTTGCTGTTTTAAGGATCCAGTTTTTGGCGCTTTCATTATACACCCCTACCAAATGTGTGGGATGTTTTTCACCTCCGCCCGAAAATAAAGTGATGCCCACTTCTCCTTTACTATTAGGATAAGCATCCGGATAGCCAAATGCATGATCAGGGCTCCAGATATCCGGTTCATCCAGTAATGTCATGCTTGCAGCGTCAATCCGCACCACTCGCACATGTGGGTGTGGCCTTGTAGCACCGCGCTTATTCACCATCCACATAAAGCCGAGCACCCCTTTGCTAATCCAGGCTGCGGTAATGCGGTAGTCGGCACGGGCCAACCAGTTGCTGCCATCCGGACAAACGGATCGGTATTTGCCGCCCGACCATGGCGTAATAGCTATATCTTTTTTGCTTACATCGGTTTTGTTCTCGGGCCAGCTGAAAAGTCGGATGCGGTTCTCCCCTGTTACACCACTGTGTGCAGCAAAATACATAGTATCTGTTGCACCCTGCACACAACGCAATGAAAAATCCGTCCTGCTTTCGAAATATTCGAAGCTTACATTCTTACCCGTTTCAAGGGCTTTCAACGGAATGCGCAATACAATACACCGGGTAAATGTATCGCTGGTGTTGAACATATTGGAACATACATATAAAAACTTGCCGGATACGGCAGCATGGTTATAATCGAGCCATTGGTTTTTCCATGCCGGATTAATACTGAGTGGGGTGAAGTCCCAAAGGTCCCAATCGTTGTTTTGTAATGTGGCCCCTTTTTTCACGGCGAGCCTCAAGGTATTGTTGATACCATCCTTTTTATCATACTGCAGCAGCCAAAAACTCAGGTCTGTTTTTGCATCGTATAGCAAGGTTTGATCGCAGCAAAAACCATCATTCTCCGGAGGGAAATAGGTAAAAGGATTTATGTAGGCCCAGCTGCTTCCATTGTTCAGCGATTTACTGGCAAACCAATTTCCGGTCACCAGTATTTGCTTTCCATTATTGGCAATACTGCATTCCCCAACAGTAGAAACCTGGTTGTCTGTTACAGCATCACCCAGCACAGATAGTTTGGTAATTTTTATACGCTTCATACAAAATATTTGTGGTGATAATGGATAAGTAAAGTATGCTGTTAATCTACCTTAGTGGGTGCAGCTTCCGGCATATGGGCCATGGTTTTGAGTTGATCTGCCTTCAAAGCGGAAAATTTTTTTCCGCCTTGTTTGCGGGATGTTCCCTTCGATTTTTGCCTTTTATCCAGATCCTCTTTAGTGAGTGCTTTTTCTTTGCTTACCGCTTTGGCACTTATGCTTTTGGCTACAGTAACAGGTTCAACGTATTCTTTTTTAGTGATGGGTTGAGTTACTTTTTTTGCTTTAATTACCGTAACCGTTTTAGTTGGGGATTTTGTTTTTTTTAATGTATTGGCGCTCATGGTCTTCATTTTTAAAGTCTAGAACTGGTATCTACAATGTAAGAAAATATCGACTGAGAATAAAATTATACTTTAAACTATGATTTCCTCCGCGAAACCTTCGCGTTCTTCGCGGTAAAATGTATCAAAAGGTTAACTACCTTCACCTCATGCAACGTTACTCCCCCATCAACATCACCCAGGAAGAATTCAAAAAAATCGGCTATTCACTGGTAGATACCATTGCGGCATTTTTCGATAACATAAAAGATAAACCTGTCACCACCGGCGAAACATCTGCACAATTGCAACAACTACTCGGCAATGCTACCCTGCCGGAAAACAGCAGCGATGCCGGTGCATTGATTGCCCATGCCGCAGACCTTCTGCTCAACCATTCACTCCTGAATGGTCATCCTAAATT
>JAHEEX010000308.1 GCA_024640465.1 Sphingobacteriales bacterium
GGGCATTATTGGTTATGGAATACGAGGCGAACAGCTTTGCAGGGCATTGGGTTTTGCATCCACCGCGTGGCTCAAAGAAATGCATGACGCTTCGGTAAAAAATCCAAAAGACACAAGACTGTCAGAGTTTAAGGCACAGGAAAACCTGAATATAAAACTGGCAGCAATTTGTGACGTCTTTGACATGCGTGCAGAAAAAGCTTTAGAATCCTTCAATAAGGATGATAATAAAATCAAACGATTCCGCACACATACAGAACTAATAAACAGCGGAGAAGTGGATGCCATTGTTATTGCAGCGCCCGACCATTGGCACGCTCCAATGGCAATTGAAGCGCTGAATGCGGGCGTACATGTATATGTTGAAAAGCCAATGACGCATAATATCTCCGAAACTTACCTTTTACGCGAAACGGTTTTGAAAAACCCAAAAACAGTTTTCGCAGTAGGTCACCAGCACCGTCAAACACAAAGTTTTTTAACCGCACAGGATATTATCAATAAAAATATTCTAGGTCATGTATCATTAATTGAAACCAATACCAATCGAAATGATGATAATGGTGCCTGGCAATATGAAATACCTGAAACAGCCAACCCGAAAACCATTGACTGGGATTTGTTCCTTGGAAATGCACCCAGGGAAGCTTTTAACCTCGAGCATTTTTTCCGCTGGCGCAAATGGTGGGCTTATGGATCAGGTTTGTCAGGCGATTTAATGACCCACGATTTTGATAGGGTCAACTGCATCCTGAAGATGGGAATTCCAAATTCTGTTACTGCTTCAGGAGGGATCTATACCCACCGCGACGGGCGCAACGTCCCAGATGTAATGCAGGTAAATATGGAGTACCCGAATTTTAGTACAGGGGGAAGCCAGGAAGCCGGAAAAGAGAAAGGCATGACTTTTATATACAGTGCCACGCTGGGGAATCAGTTTGACAGGGGCACTGTTTTGATGGGGCACGATGGCAGCATGGAACTGGGAAACCGGATTACAGTGTATGCTGATCCGAGGTCAACGAAATACGCTGAATTGATAAAAGAACAACGCATCGAAGCTGGCGTACCAATTTATCAATATGACCCTGCTGTCAATGGAACAGATGCGGTTACCTCTGCTACGGCAAAATATTTTGCTAACAAAGGATTATTGTGGACCTATAGAGATGGCAAACGTGTTGACTCAACATTTCTTCATTTGAGGGAATGGCTAAGTTGTATCAGGAATGGAGGCACACCCAGTTGCTCCATCAAAGAAGGGTTTGACGAAGCTATTTCAGCGCATATGGGAGGACTGTCTTATAAACTTGGAAGAAGAATTGATTGGGATCCAATAACACAAAGAATTATAGCGAAGCCAGGCGAAGACCTGGATGCCGTGTTGCTGGAGAGTAAGTAAGAAGAAGCCATGATAAGGGAAGTTGTGAGGGCATTTTGCAGGTAATCATTAAAAAGTGCGGTTAAAATATATTACAGAGCGGTTATTTACGTTATCGTTTTAGAAAAATCCAACCTGTGAAAATAGCCCTCCTCTTTTTGATGGCATTATTATGTATTCGCCATGCTGCAGCCCAGCCGGCCTATAGTGATTCTTTAGGCGTTTTAAAAGTTCAAAAAGAAAATGTCATCACCGCAGAAACCATTCTTAAAATAGAAAACCTGGGCACTAAAATAAATTCGGATTTACCCGAATTAAGACCCACCATATCAGCTGATGGTGACCTGTTATTTTACATCTGTCAAAATCACCCCGAAAACACAAAATACAACGAGATTCCCAATTCACAGGATATCTGGTTTTCAAAAAGGGATAGCCTGGGTAATTGGAGCAAAGGAGTGCATCTTGGCTACCCGTTGAATACCTATTACTTTAACGCAGTATTCTGGATATCACCGGATAACAACCGAATCTTAATAAGAAATGCCTATATAAATGGAGATTATGCAGGTAATGGTGTAAGTATGTGCTATTTAAAAAAAGATGGCTACTGGAGCAAACCGGAAATGTTGCGCATAAAAAATTATGCTAAGTATGACCGGGGGCGGCAAAATGGAGCGGTAATGGGTAATAATGGGCAAACGTTGCTATTCTACATGTCGGCTGAAGAGCGTGGCATTAATAATGATCTGTATGTAAGTTTCCTGGAAAACGATGGCAGCTGGACAGAACCAAAAAGTTTGGGTAAGAAATTAAATCTGAAAACGTTTAACGAAACCACCCCTTACCTGGCCCCCGATGGGGTTACCCTTTATTTTAGCAGCAACCGACCGGGAGGATTAGGTTATATGGATATCTGGAGAACCAGGCGACTGGACGATAGCTGGCAGAAATGGAGCGAACCTGAAAACCTTGGCAGTCCAATCAATACAAAAGACATGGATACATTTTTCACCTTAGATGCAGGTGGCGAATATGCGTATATGAGTACCGAACTGGATTCTTATGGCGAAAGTGATATTGTTCGCATTAAACTATTAGAAAGGGAAAAACCAGATCCTGTAATATTGGTAAGTGGCAATGTGTACAACAAAAAAACGATGCGCCCACTGAGTGCTTCATTGATCTATGAAACGCTGCCTGATGGCGCTGTTGCGGGTAATGGGATATCCAATCCATCAGATGGTGCATTTAAAATGGTATTGCCATACGACAAAAACTATCTCATCAGGGCACAGGCCGATCATTTTTTTGCTATTTCTGAAAACCTGAATCTTGATTCATTGATTAAAGCCGGGTACAAAGAAATTCATAAAGACCTTTACCTCGTTCCCATTGAAGTGGGCCAGGTGGTTAGATTGAATAATGTATATTTTGATTTTGACAAATGGTTTCTTCGTCCCGAATCTTTTGTGGAACTGGATCGTGTAGTAAAAATGCTGACAGAAAACCCGGCCATTGAAATAGAAATGAGCGCTCATACCGATAGCAGGGGCTCAGATGAATATAATTTTAAACTAAGTGATAACAGGGCGAAATCAGTAGTCGATTATATTCTTTCAAAAGGCATCCCGGCAAGCAGGATCATATCAAAAGGTTATGGCGAAACCAAACCAGTTGTACCAAACGATACCGATGATAACAGGCAACTCAACAGGAGGGTTGAATTTACTATAATGAAGAATTAAGTTCATCAATTGGTGCTACCATGAAATTCCATTTGGTATAATTATATTTGCCTCCAGATGGCTCAAAAAAAATTA
>JAHEEX010000156.1 GCA_024640465.1 Sphingobacteriales bacterium
AGTGGGGCAATATGTAGTTTATGTATCCCTTTTTTCATCGGCAACCAATTTGCCATCTTCCAGTGTTATCACCCTTCTCGCCCGGTCAATTACCCGCTGGTCGTGCGTGGAAAAAATGAACGTCATTTGTTCTTCCTTATTTAGCCTGGACATAATGTCGAGGAGGTTTCCTGCAGAAACAGAATCAAGGTTTGCAGTTGGTTCATCTGCCAATATAAATTGTGGTTTAGGTGCAAGTGCCCTGGCTACGGCTATACGTTGTTGTTGCCCACCGGAAAGTTCTGAAGGTCGTTTATCTGCCTTATCTGCAAGACCCACTTCGTTGAGTAATTCTGAAACCCTTTTGTTCCTTTCCTGGGCTGGTGTTTTTTGCAGGAGCATAATAAATTCCACATTTTCCCGTGCGGTTAATACAGGGATCAGGTTATAAGCCTGGAAAACAAATCCGATATTATGCAGGCGGTAATCAATCAGTTCATTTTCTTTCATGGTGGTAATATTTACCCCGTTGATTTCCACATGACCTGAATTGGGTTTATCAAGGCCCCCTATCATATTGAGCAAAGTTGTTTTTCCCGATCCTGAAGGACCCTTAAGGGCAATAAACTCTCCCCGCTCGATATGCAGATGCACGTTATTCAATGCATATACAGGAATGGTTTCTGCATCATAAATTTTAACCAGGTTATGGGCATCAATAACTGTTTGCATAATGAACTATTTTCTTATGGCTTCTGCCGGTTTCAGTTTAAGCGCTCTCCTTGCCGGAAACAAGGCTGATAAAAGGGCCGTTATTACGACCATCACAAGCACCATCCCAAATTGTGCGATTGTCAAAGAAGGAAATACCACATTACTATACCCGAAACTGGAAAAAGTATCAGAGAAAACTGAAAGATTTATCCCCTTAGTTCGTGTATACATTATGGTTAATAAGGCTGGAATTATTCCGGCCGGAAAACCGGCCATCACCAGGAATACCGTTTCCAGCAGGATCATCCCGAAGATGCGGAGCCTGTTCATCCCAAGGGAAAGCAACATGCCTATTTCCCTTGTTCTTTCCAGTACAGACATAAGCATGGTGTTGATAATACCAAAAGCAAGCGCAAGTAAAATGATGCCCATATAAAACACCATCATTTGATCCATAGCTGTAACCAGTAATTGCATTTCGGGGCTGATCTCCATCCAGGTAAGGATTTCAAAAGAAGGAAATTGTTTGGACAAACGTTCAGTCATTATATCCACATCTTTATCTTCATTTAGCAACAGGGCTATTTCATTTAATTCACCTGGCATACCCGCAAGTTGACCAACTTCTTCTGCCCTGACAAAAACATTGGATTCATCATATGGAGTATTTACCGTTTTGTAAATACCTGTAATTCGAAATGCCCCGGAAGCTATATTCCCATTTCGGTCTGTAAATGTGAGAATGGTCTTTGACTGCAGTTCCAGTTTCAATTTTTTGGCCAGCTTCTCCCCAATCAGGATCTCATTTTTCACCTTACCGGAAAAATAATTACCTGAAATGATTTTCCCGGGTAACTGCGTGAGGGCTGCTTCCGTTTCCGGCATAACTCCGTTTATATTTACACCAGATGAGCCGGCCACTGAAGCCGCCATTCCATAAATGATGAGTCGGCCGCTAACAGTCTTTATACCACTCTCCTGTTTAAGAGCCTGAACCATGCCTTGCCCGTCGGGAAGAGCATATTTCAGATCATGATCATTCCTGAAATTAGGATGGTGAACCTGGATATGAGAAATTTCCGTTTCGATGGCACTACGAATCCGTTGTTCAACCATGCCATTATAAAATGCCATTAAAAAAATCCCGGCCCACAATCCAATGGCAACAGCCACCAGGATGACTATGCTGCGCGTCTTATGACGCCAGATATTCCGCCAGGCAATTTTTAACAACATCAGTTTATTTTTTCATGGCTTTGACCGGATCAATCCTGCTGACACTCCATATGGGATATAACCCAATGATAAATGCCAGGATAAATACAATTAAAGCCTGTGTTACAAAAATATTGGCCTCGAATACAGCCGGGAATATGGGTTCAAATCCAAACTGCTCGTACGCCCTGGCCACCTGCCCCCTAAACCTGATTGGCCTGTACCTGAAGTACCAAACCAGGGGCAATCCCATGAGTAATCCAGTTAGGGTACCCATTATAGTTATCAAAAGGGTTTCAGAGAGTAACATCATCCCCAACCGGATTTTTTTCATTCCAATAGCCACCAGCATACCAAATTCATACTTCCGTTCAGCCGTCATCATCAACAACGTACTGAAAATGCCAAAGGCAATAATGAGGTATAAAATGCCCGTCCATATATAAAAACCGGCTGAATCTGCTCGGATATGGTTGTCAATATCTGGCATCATTTTTTTCCAGGTCATTACCTCATAGGCAGACCCAACAGAGGATGATAATTCGTTCCGGATATTATCCAACTCTTTTGTATCATCAATCGCCAACGCCAATGATGTAACCCTGCCTTCTGCCCCCAGGAAATACTGTGCTGCAGCAAGGGGCAGGTAAACCATGGATTCATTCAGTTTAGGAGAACCAAAACGAATAATGCCGGAGATTGGATACTTTCCTGCAGCAACAGATCCCTGGAACCCCTGCCCAAGTAATACCAGGGTATCGTTTACCGTTAGTTGCAACTGCCGGGCCAGTGATTCGGCCAGCATAACCGACTGACCAGAATCGGAAAAATATTTCCCTTTTATCAATTTTGCGCTCAATTGTGTCAGCTTATCCTCACGCATTGGATCTGTACCACATACCATACAACCTTTTGTGAGGTTGCCCGATGATGCCAGTGCATATGATTCAATCCGGGGTACAACATTATTTACACCGGATTGCCCGCCTGTTTTTTTCAATAAAGTATCATCCAAAACAAAACTATTCTCAATTACCTGCTCATCCCAATAGCCTTTTTTGTGAACCTGCAGGTAACCAGAATAAAAGCTGACAACATTTTGAATAAGGTTATCGAAAACTCCTTTTTGAAGGGATTTCATAAGTACAGCCAGCACAACGGCAAAAGAAATGGATGCCATTGTAATTAATGTACGTCGCCTGTTGCGCCACAAATTCCTCCAGGTGAATTTTGCGATCATTGTACTTTGGACATAAACTGCGTGCTGAATAAATCATCCGCAATGGGTTTGTCAAAAATCATATCCCGGTAAATTAAAATTGTTTTATTCCCCTTCTTATCCAGGGGAACCATTTCCATCCGGGCAGGAAGCATTCTGCCACCAAGTTCCCTGATATCAGATGCGTGCATTGTATTGACAAGCTTGCCGGATTCATCATAATATTCTCCATGCAGTATGATAAACTCCTTTTTATCGACCCATAATAAGACCTTTCCCCAAACCACTGCAGCTTCAGGTTTAGGGGTCATTTGAACCTGGTAGCAGTCACGGCCATCTATAACCGCATTCGGAAGAAAACTATGCGTGTAATCTTCAACGATCGATGCTTCTTTCACCAGGTCGTCGTTGGTAAAATCAGTCCCCATCCATGACTGGCTCATCATCGATGGGGGCAATTTGATATTCCTTTCAATAGCTGGAATCCAGTTCCAAACCTCTTTTTTCCTTTTGAGGTAAACAATACCTTTATCTTTCACTGGAGCCGTTACAAGTATTAAAGCGAGATCATTCCCCTTTGCCCAGGTCTTAAGGCTCATTTCCCTTGTCCAGGAGGGTCTTACAATTTGTATGGTCATAGTGGCCTGAGAAGATATGCCTTTGGCTTTATCATCCGCCTTTTTGATCACAGTAAGTGCATCTTGTCCAAGGGCAAAAAAAGTTGGAAAAATCAGCACGAGAAAGAAAAAATGCCGGAATCGTATCATGCACTTTTTAGCACAAGTTCATTAGATACCCAGTATAATACAATGATGCTAATCATATGTATTAAATACCAAAAAACAGATTCTTAGAAACCCGTGATGGTTTCTTTCCGGTAAACTTTACTATCGGCCATATACAATCGGATGGTAGAAGGCCCCATATATCGTTCTTTATAATTGCCTTTTCCCCCTTTAACCTGTAATTCTTCCGGATCCGGGGCCCCAAAGGTTCTACGGGCATAGACACTCATAGCAAGCAGGTATTCCCCCATTCCCTGTTCAATACATAAACTATCGGTAAGGTATTCGAACCTATTCATATAATTCTTTGAAACATGACTTACACCAAGCCAGGTGAGGGAAAGACCACTCATCCGGGAAAAATTAAGCACATGGCTTAGTTCATGTCCTAATACACCAACCCCGGCATCAAAGGGGGCATATTTTAATACAATACTATCCCACATATGCCCGGAGCCTGTACTGATAAAAACCTTATACTTTCTTTTTTTTGCGCTTCGAAACAATCCACCATAGGTAGGCCTTGAAGATAAAGGTGCATGGCCTTTCCGTAACTGAAATTCTATCCGATGGTCCTTTAATTCAGGGAAAAAAGATAATGCAGTGAAAATCTGTTCTTCAAATTCTGCCGGGTAAATTTTATTATGGCCATATAAAACCTTTAATTCACTTATATCTTTCCCGGCAGGGCCTTTATCTGTATGCATATTATTGGACTGGCTCTTAACGGTAAGACCAATCATCATTATAAACAATAAAGAGAGCAGGCGTATAAGAGTTTTCAATTGAATGATTTTTAAGGGAAATTATTCATTCTAAAATTAAGTACAGTTAAATTAATTTGATTTAAGTTTTCTTTAAGAAGAATCTGATAAAGCATTGCGCACTTTGCTTCTTTCAGTCTTTGCGGTTATGTTGGCGTTTATAATAAAAAAAGGGAGGCCAAAGCCTCCCTTCAAGATAGTGTATTATAAAATTATGGCAATGTTACATTGTATTGCTTACCGGCAACAGTTATCACGGCAGCCTTATCGCATTCACCATTTCCAAAATCAAGGACTCCGGCGATATTATTATAAGTCAGATCAAGTTGTCCGGATACAGTATTTACGCAACTAACCTTGCGCAGCAGATTGGTTTTGCTGGCAGCAGTAAGTGTGTTTCCTTCAGATGAGGTGATAGTACCATTACCGGTGAGGTTATATTCATCATCAATAATGGTCAATGTAGACATACCCGCAGATTGAACCCAGTTTGTTGTACTGGTCCTTGAATACCATTTACCATCAGGGTGTGTTACCTTACCATTGGTTAACACAACTGTTACATTAAGGCCATTGGCAGATCCATTATTGGTAATGGTATAAACACCTTCCAGTTTATATCCGTTAACCGTATAGTTATCGAAGTTCACAATTATTTTAGCGCCAGTATTTAACAACTTCTTATCGATGGTATAGGAAATCTTTCCTTTGCGTACATAACCATTTAAACCGATACAACCAGTTGTTCCATAATCAATAGATACTGTCTTTGGCCAGGTTGTCTGGTCCTGCGGACTTACTGTTATGGTAGCACAACCTGCTTGTTGAGTTGAAGGCTGATTGGTCAAACCATTTTCTGTGTTCACCTGCAAAACTTCTGCAGATACATCATCATAATATGCATCAGTGATGGCCTTCTGACTGGATAGTTCTACAATCTTGGCGTCATCTGTTCCCGGTGTATTTTTTTCATCTTTGGAACAGGCAAAAACAGCAATCGATAAAAAAGCAAATAGACTGAACTGTTTTACGTGCAGGATTTTCATAGTACGTTTCATATTTGTTGAACAGTCAAAACGTATCAAACCCAATGAGATTGCACCAAAATGATAATTTAACAAACCAAAAAGAGTCGGAAAAAATATATAATGTACTGATAAAGAGGTTCTAATACCAACTTAAAGAAAATATGATCTTTATGTTTCGGGAATAACCATTTTTAAGGCATCAGGCTTTATTATACATTTTTAACACCGGCTCCCTTAACCCGGTGAATGAAGGCGAGCAATAATTAAATATGATTTCTGCTATTGAGGCTGGATCCATCCAGGTGGAAAAATCGGCCTTAGGCATTGATTTACGGTTTTGAGGAGTATCGATCACACTGGGTACTAAAACCGAAACAACAACATCGGTACCCTTAGCTTCTTCGTTCATTAATTCAGATAGCCTGAATATCAATGATTTAGTTAGACTGTAGGCCACCATTCCGCCTCCGTTTCGCATATCGAGGCCCGGCCGTGACCCGGTTAAAAAGAGATGGCCCTTTCCCTTTTTAAGCATTTCCAGAAAAATGGGCCTTGCTGCATTGTAAGTAGTTTCGAAATTAAGTTTCAACTGCTGGTAAAAATCTGTTGTTTCCGTTCTGGCAATATCTCCCATGGCAAACCCTCCGGCAGTGAGGACAGCTATATCGATCCCTCCTAATTCCCGGATATCATTTTCTATAATTTCTTTCGTTTCTAACTCGTTCAACAGGTCTACATGCCTGATTTCCAGCATCTTTTCAGCTTCGGTGGGGGTATACACTTCCTCGGGCAAAACAGTTCCGATCACTTTATCACCCGCTTCCAGAAATTTCCTGGTGATGGCCCTGCCCAGGTTTCCTGAACTTCCTGTTACAAAAACAATTCTTTGCATTTCCTCATTTTTTAGGCTACTCAAATATACTTAAACTCTTTGCGAACCTTAGCTTCCCGGCATCTTTGCGGTTTGTGTTACGAAATTGGGAAAAAATGCTACCCTGTTTAACCATTTATGCCCATTCCTGTTATTAATCCGTACACATTTCAGACTTTTGCAGATCAAACCCAGCTGAGTTTATGCCAGAAGAAAATGATGATATTTTAGAACAGGTAACTTCCTCCGAATATAAGTACGGATTTGTAACTGATATTGAGTCTGAAGACGCTCCCATGGGCCTTAGCGAAGAAACAGTACGTTATATTTCCGCTAAAAAAAAGGAGCCTGAATGGTTGCTGGAATGGAGACTGAAGGCATATCGCCATTGGCTTACCATGGAAGAACCCAAATGGCCAAATGTGCATTATCCCCCGATCAACTACCAGGATATTATTTATTATTCCGCCCCAAAGCAGAAAATTGCGCCTAACAGTCTCGATGAAATTGATCCCGAATTACGGAAAACATTCGAAAAGCTGGGCATCTCCTTAAACGAACAAAAAAGATTATCGGGTATTGCTGTTGATGCGGTCATTGACAGTGTTTCCATTGCTACTACTTTCAAAGAAGAATTGGCAGAATTAGGAATTATTTTCTGCTCTATGAGCGAAGCTGTTCAGGAACACCCTGACCTGGTTCGTAAATATCTTGGCGCAGTTGTGCCACCAACGGATAATTATTTCACCGCTTTGAATTCCGCTGTTTTCAGCGACGGTTCATTTTGCTTTATTCCATCCGGCGTAAAATGCCCAATGGAATTATCCACTTATTTCCGGATCAATGCGGCCAATACCGGTCAGTTTGAAAGGACCCTGATTGTGGCAGAAGCAGGTAGCTATGTTAGTTACCTTGAGGGATGCACGGCTCCCATGCGCGATGAAAATCAATTACATGCTGCCGTTGTGGAACTGATCGCCATGGAAAAAGCGGAGATCAAATATTCTACCGTACAAAACTGGTACCCTGGCGATAAGGAAGGGAAAGGCGGTATTTACAATTTTGTAACCAAACGCGGTATCTGCCAGGGAGATCATTCAAAGATATCATGGACCCAGGTTGAAACGGGTTCATCCATCACCTGGAAATATCCAAGCGTGATCCTCAAAGGAGATTATACAACCGGTGAATTTTATTCCGTTGCCGTTACCAATAATTTCCAGCAGGCGGATACAGGAACCAAAATGATCCATATAGGTAAACACAGCAGAAGCAGGATCGTTTCCAAAGGTATTTCTGCGGGTAAAAGTAATAACAGCTATCGCGGACTGGTGCAGGTGGGAAAGAATGCATCTTTTGCACGTAATTTCTCTCAGTGCGATTCTTTACTGCTGGGGGATAAATGCGGTGCGCATACATTCCCGTATATCGAAGTAAAAAACAATACTGCGATAGTAGAACATGAAGCAACCACTTCAAAAATTGGTGAAGACCAGATATTCTATTGCAACCAGCGCGGCATCGATACAGAAACAGCTGTTGCGCTCATCATCAATGGTTTCGCAAAAGAAGTAATGAATCAACTTCCCATGGAGTTTGCTGTGGAAGCACAAAAACTCCTTGCGATAAGCCTTGAGGGAAGTGTAGGATAAATAAAATCGAAAGTCCAAAGTCGAAAATCGAAAATCAGTCAAAATATAGATGATGTTACATATTAAGAATCTGCATGCAAATATTGAAGAGAAAGAAATCCTGAGAGGTATTAACCTGGATATAAAAGCCGGGGAAGTACACGCTATTATGGGTCCAAATGGTTCCGGAAAAAGTACACTGGCTTCGGTTCTCGCGGGCCGCTCCAACTTTGAAGTTACGGAAGGTTCCGTTGAATTCATGGGTAAAGACCTGCTGGACATGTCGCCCGAAGAAAGGGCCCGTGAAGGGATGTTTCTGGCATTTCAATACCCGGTGGAAATTCCCGGTGTAAGCACAACCAACTTTATTAAAACTGCGGTTAACGAAGCCCGTAAGCATCGCGGGTTGGATCCACTGGATGCAGTATCATTCCTGAAACTGATGAAGGAAAGGATGAAACTGGTGGAGATCGATCA
>JAHEEX010000157.1 GCA_024640465.1 Sphingobacteriales bacterium
CATAATCAATATGGTTATAAATGTAGTGAAGCCCAAAAAAGTACATCTCATAAGCAAAATTAAGGATGGAAAGGCGTAAACTGTGACAATTTTCTGACAAAGGCATTTTTTACAACCGATACCTTTGCCACCAACCTAAAAAACTGATCAATGAACCTGCTTAAACGAACCATTCTTTTCTCTTCCTTTTTATTGGGCCTATTCCTGTTGTCTGGTTTTTTAATGGATGATAGCAGCCTTGGAAAAGAAGGTACTGTTAATACATCTGATACTATTTTATATCCGGAGGAGACGCACCTGAAAAATATGCGCCAGTTGACTTTCGGGGGCGATAATGCAGAAGCCTATTTCAGTTTTGATGGAAAGTGGATAATTTTTCAAAAAACCAATCCAAAAGAAAATATCCCCTGCGACCAGATGTATATTGCCCGTGTTCCGGTAAGCGATAAAGATAAATTTGAACCAAAGCTGGTGAGCACCGGCAAAGGCCGAACAACATGCGGCGCTTTCCTGAAAGACGGAAAACATATTGTGTATGCTTCAACACACCTGAGCGGTAATGATTGTCCCCCAATTCCAGACCGTACAAAATATGGAAATAAATATATCTGGCCTATCTATGAAAGCTATGATATTTTTATGGCCGACCTTAATGGCAAGATCGTAAAACAACTTACCAATTCGCCCGGTTATGATGCAGAAGCAACCATTTCCCCGGATGGTAAAACCATGTTATTTACGTCTACCCGTGACGGTGACCTTGACCTGTACACCATGGAGCTAAAAACCGGGAAGATAAAGCGTATCACCAATATGCTCGGATATGATGGTGGCGCCTGGTTCAGCCCGGATGGTAAAAAGCTTATCTGGCGATCCTCCCGTCCAAAGACAGAAGCTGAAATAAAAGAATATAAAGACTTGTTGAAAGAAAACCTGGTAGCACCTACCAGTATGGAAGTATGGGTAGCCAATGCCGATGGAAGCAATGCTCACCAGGTTACCAGTTATGGCCAGGCTAATTGGGCTCCTGCTTATATGCCTGATAGTAAGCGGATCATCTTTGCATCCAACCATGAATATAAAAGGGGATTTCCTTTTAATTTATATACCATCAATGAGGATGGCAGTAACCTGCAAAAGATTAGTCGCGATAAGGGTTTTGACGCTTTCCCCATGTTCAGTCCAAATGGTAAAAAGATTATTTTCTGCAGTAACCGGAACAACGGCGGAACAAGGGACACGAATGTGTTTATTGCGGATTGGGTAGAATAAGAGTCGACAGTAGCCAGTCTGCAGTCTCCAGTCAAAGGCAGTCAATAGTCTTGAGTCTGGAGTCGTGAGTCAACAGCCAATGAAAGTCAATAGTCGGGAGTCTGGAGTCTTGAGTCAACAGCCATCAACTTACCTGGTTGGAATCTTTGTGACTTTGCGGTTAGATGTATTTTGGCTATTGGTGACTGGAGACTGGCTACTTTAATTTATATTTATAGTATGCAAAAAGTCCTGACCATAACTCTTAACCCAACTATTGACAAAAATTTTTTTGTTGACCGGATGGTGCCGGATAATAAATTACGTTGTCCTAATCCCCAGGTTGATCCAGGGGGTGGGGGGATCAATGTGGCCAAAGGAATGAAAAGGCTTGGAGGCGATGTAACTGCATTTGTGCTGACCGGGGGACGTAATGGGGAGTACCTGAAGGAATTACTTGTCAGAGAAGATGTTCCATTTGTGGTAATGGAATCTGAGGGCGAAACCCGGGAAAGCATTGTTATTTCTGAGCATACATCCAATCATCAATACCGTATAGTAGTGGATGGTCCGGTAATCAGCGAAACCATTTCAAATGCCATTTTACAAAAATTGGCATCACTGGATCCATTTCCGGAATATGTTGTGGCCAGCGGAAGCTTACCCTTGGGGATACCCGAAAATTATTATGCCCTTATTGCCAGGATAGTACGTGAGAAAGGGGCCAGGTTTATTTTGGACACCAGTGGTACACCTATGAAACTGGCTTTAAAAGAAGGTGTATACCTGGCAAAACCCAACCTCGGTGAACTGTCGAAAATTTCAGGAACGGAGCAATTAGAGCTGGATGATGTTGATGAAGCGGCACAGGCACTCATAGCACAAGGTGTATGTGAAGTAATGGTTGTATCCATGGGAGCGTCAGGTGCCATGCTTGTAACAAAAGATATGTATAGAATTTTTCCTGCTCCGGCGGTTCAACGGAAAAGCACAGTAGGTGCGGGTGATAGCATGGTTGCAGGTATGGTTTGGTCCCTGCAGCAGGGGAAAAACCTGGAAGAAATGACCATGATGGGTATAGCCTGTGGTACGGCGGCCACCATGAATGAAGGGACGAAATTATTCCGTACGGAAGATGCTTTTCGTTTATATGATTGGATCAGCCGCCAAAAAAAATGATGTATTAAAGTTTTCTCACCTTATTTTAGCAAATCAAATTCAAACATATGAATGAAGGTCTCGTTCACTTGCATAATTTTCTTCGCTGGATCATCCTTGTTTTGCTGGTATTGTCGATTGTAAAAAGTTACACCGGCTGGAAGCAGAAAAAAGTTTTTTCACAGGGAGACAGAAAGACCTGGTTGTTCACAATGATTGCGGCGCATACTACTTTAATACTTGGATTATACCAATGGCTGGCGGGCAGATACGGGATGCTGACAACAGAATTACCTGCAGGTACAACCAGTATGATGAAAGATAAATTTTACCGTTTTTTCTGGATGGAACATCCGTTAACAATGATACTTGCAATAGTTATGATTACGCTGGGTTATGGTGTTGCCAAAAAAGCCATACCAGATGAAACTAAATACCGGAAGGCATTTTGGTTTTTTATCATTGCCCTTTTGCTGATATTTATTGGAATGCCCTGGCCGTTCAGGGAACTGCTAGGCAGGCCATGGTTCCCGGGAATGGGGTAACCGCTAAGTTGGAAAGAACGTTATGATTTAATTCTTTTTTATCCCTGTTATTTAATGGTGTTTTTATATACTATTCCATCCTTCATGATCAGGACAAAATTTTTATCATAGTCCACCATCAGATTGATGTCATTTAATGGATTACCATCCACTAAGATCATATCTGCGTAAGCGCCTTCTTCAATAACACCCAATTTTCCTTCTCTGTAAGGACTTCTGTTACCGGAAAGTGCGAGCAGTTGAGCATTGTCGGAAGTAATCAATTTCAACACTTCATATGGCGTGAACCAATTGCCCATTTTAGCAATGTAGGTGTTTTGGTCTTTATTAATAGGGGGATTAAAAAATACATCTGTTCCCCATGCCATTTTTACTTTATATTTTTTTGCAAACTTAATCACAGCATCTGCACCATTTGCTACATCTTTCTTTTTTTGTTTTTGGTCTGCTGAAAAATCTGCCCGACCGGCAGTATCCAATGCCTGGATGCTCAGCCAGATACCTTTTTCCCCCATAAGTTTTACAGTAGCCTCATCCAGCAATTGGCCATGTTCTATACATTGAACACCTGCTGCTATAGCCTTATTGACGGCTCTTGAAGTAAAAGCATGGACTGTTACATAAGTGCCCCAATCGGCTGCTGCTTCAACGGCTGCATGTATTTCTTCCTCTGTATATTGACTTACATCCAGCGGATCGAAGCTGGAGGAAACACCACCGCCTGCTGTTAGCTTAATTTGTGATGCACCTCTTTTTAGTGTTTCTCTTACGGCAACAAGCATAGCATCTTTTCCATCAGCTATGATACAGGCATCAATATTCTCTGAATGATCCAAAGAACCTCCAAGCGATACTGGCCTTTGATTAATACCTCTGAAGTCGCCATGCCCTGATGTTTGGGAAATCATGGGTCCGCTGGGCCAGATTCTTGGGCCGGGTATTACTCCGGCATCAATGGTTTGTTTCATCCCGAAAATTGGTCCTCCCAAATCTCTTACAGATGTAAAACCACGATATAATGTATTTCCAGCCTCAACTCCTGCCCTTATGAAAGCAGCCCCAACCTCACCTTGCTGCATTTGAGACAGGGTAGAAGCGGCTAAAATCATATGCATATGATTATCTATCAGACCCGGCATCAAAAATTTTCCCTTGCCATCAATAATTTTGGTCTCCGCACTTTTATTGGTAGGAATGGGAGCAGGAGAAATTTTACTGATAAGGTTGTTTACGATAAGGACGTTGCCAGTCATAAGCTTTTCGTCCTTGCCATTGAAAATCTGAACATTGTTTATAAGTACTTGTTTAACAGGCCGCGGAACTGGCTGGGATTGCACAATGGAACTAATAGAAATTAGTGCAAGCAAGAATCCGAAAGTAATTTTCATAAATAAAGTTTAAATGTGCTGATTTTGAACCTGCGTTTTGACACCAACAGGTTGATTTGAAAAGGGAAGTTCGTAATGTAGAAAGGTAAAAGAAAATATTGACCCTTATCGCTTGTCCAAAATTGTCGTTTTGTGTAGAAAAACGTCCGGTTGCAATGTGGGCGGACATTTTAAATGAATATTTGAGCTAGGCTTCCTGCTTATTTTTAAAATACTCAGAAGGGGTCAGGCCGGTAATTCTCTTGAAATTATTGATAAACGTAGAGCGGCTGTGGAAGCCGCACTGTTCACCTATAGCTTCGAGTGTCAGGTTTTTCCAGGATGGGTTGTTTAAGTTTTCTTTTAAATAATCTATCCTGTAGCGGTTAAGGAAGTCCCTAAAACCTATTCCATACTCCCGGTTAATCAAAGCGGAAAGAATATACCGGGGAACATGGATGTCCTTAACTAATTGTTCAAGTGTATATTCCGTCTGTAAGAAAGGCTTTTTTTCCAGGAAATAGTCTTCCACCAGGTTTTTATACTTTAATTGATCTGACGGACTAATATTTAATGCTGATTCCCTGGCTTTTTCTATGGTTTCATTATTTGTATAGATATCCTGAACGGACTGATCTAATAGAAGCTTCGGTGTGGGCTCGTTTTCAATACTTAAATACGCTTTTGAAATTGGTTGATAAACGCCATATAATATCTGGGGCCTGATAAAAAGCTGTACGCATATAAAAAAGATGGTTGCGCCAAATAAAATATTATTAACCCTGGGGAGCATATTGCTGATACCGGGGATAAAAATATTAAATAACGTTACCATCCATACTGCAGTAAGTATGCAATTAAATGTAAATAGCCAGTTCAGCAGAATCTTATTGTTGGCTAAAACTTCCGGTTTGTTTTTTTCTCTGAAACGCGAGATCAGCCGGAAACAACTAAATAAAAAAATACCCGACCAGCAAACCCTGATAATATAGTAAATAGTTGTTGGTAAAATGCCCCTGCCTGAATCCTGATTCGGTTTTGAATTATAAAAATGATCATTCAGGTATTTGATCTTTTCAATTTCAGGTAAATTATAGTAGGGGATAAAGTTAATAATGGTTAATATCCCCGGGATAAGAAGCAGCCAATCATATTTTTTGAATCTAATTTCATCATTCAACACAGAACGAAAATAAATGTAAACAACAGGGCCTATGAGAAAAGTAGTAGGGGCAAAGGCTCGTAGCAGCCAGGGGGCCTTTAGAATCAATTGTGAAAACAGGAGTATATGAATCAGGTTCTGTGCTGCAAAAAGAATTAGAATAAAGGCCAGCAGCCGGTTACTGTGTTTTCTCTCCTGGTTGACCCATAAAAGTAATACAGCAGCCAGCAGGGCAAGTAGAAGAGAACCTGTATGAAAGGCTATACTTGTGACTTCCATGAGTGAAAATAAAATCCTGAATCAGGGGTTGGTCTTTTATGAAGGTACCCCAAAGTAACAAAGGACGTAAAGATGCACAAAGAAAATCAGAGTTTACCAAACTTTCCACTGTGGAAATCAGCAAAGGCCTGGTGGATTTCTTCCTGTGTATTCATAACAAACGGACCGTAGGAAACAACGGGTTCATTCAAAGGCTCACCACTTAAAAGAAGGAGAGTGGAGCCGTCCTCTGCCTTGATATTGATTTCTTCTCCCTCATGTTTAAAAAGGATGAAGTCTGTTGCCCTGGCTTCGACTTCACCAGATACTTTTATTTTCCCTGACAATACCAGTATGGCTGTATTGAACTCCGCCGGAAAACTAAAACTGGTTGATGCATCTTTATCAAGCCGGACATCATATAAATGTACTGGTGAAAAGGTTTCCGCTGGCCCTTCTGCACCCTTATACTCACCGGCAATGATCCTCGTGTATCCATTGCCGGTATCTGCCATGATCCGCGGCATATCTTTATCACGGATGTCCTGGTATTTAGGCGTTGTCATTTTGTGGGCTTTAGGCAGATTGACCCATAGCTGGATCATATGCAGTGTGCCGCCTGTTTTACTAAATTCAGGGGCGTGGAATTCTTCATGTACAACACCGGATCCAGCAGTCATCCATTGTACATCTCCCGGGTGCAATAACCCGGCACTGCCACTGGAATCTCGGTGTGCCAGTTCGCCGGCATACACAATGGTTACGGTTTCGAAACCCCTGTGTGGATGCACTCCTACACCTCTGGGCTCTTCAGAGGCGCTGAAGTCAACCGGTGCATTATAATCAAGCAGGAAGAAAGGGCTCATTTCCCTGATAAAAGAATTGCCATGAGGGAAATTATTGCTCACCCGGAAGCCGTTGCCCACCATATTAAAGGGGGCGCCATGGTAAATGCCATTGATGGTTTTTATTGACATTATTTTACAGTCCTGTTCAAAGAAAAACAATATCAGCGAAAGCTTTGTTACTGTATGCGGTTGTCAGGATGAAGTATCAGGTTGTTGCGATCGATTTCAGCGCCGCACAAAATGCCTTCATCTCTTCTTCCGTTCCCATACTCACGCGGCACCATTTTCCATTGAAATGATCACGGTACTGCACAAAAATATTTCGGGCTATCATTTGTTCAGAAAAGTCCCCTTTGATGCCGGAGATATCAAACAACATGAAAGAGGTTTGAGATGGCAGGTATTCCAGACCGAGTGATGAAAAACATTTTCCACAGTAGTCCCTGTTGGCGGCCGTTCTTTCCCGGCAGCTTTTCACAAAAGCCTGGTCGTCTATTGCAGCAGAAGCGGCCGCGGCAGTAACCATGCTTACAGCCACATCCGGCCAGGGCTGAAATGCAGCCAGTTTCTTAATCGTATCCGGATGAGAAATGGCATAACCTACACGCGCACCTGCCAATCCGTAGATTTTAGAAAATGTTTTGGCTACGATTATATTGGGATTATTTGCGGCATCCGATGCCATCGAAGGAATATTGGCAAATTCAGTATAGGCTTCATCTACCAGTACCATGCATTTTTTACTGGCTTCGAGAACCTGTTGACGCATTGATTCATACTCAAGGGCCAGGCCGGTTGGGTTATTGGGATTGCATACATAAAGCATCCTTGTATCTTTTGCAATCAGGGAAATCATATTCGGCAGGTTAAGTTGCCTTTTTTCATTCAACGGAACAGTATGTATCTGCAATCCGTAATTTTCTGCCTGCCTGTGCCAAACTTTATAGGATGGTTCCGCGCTGATAACATGTCCTTTTTCATTTGAAACTAACAGGCATGCTAAACCGAGAATTTCGGAAGAACCCGCGCCCATTAGGACATTTTCTTTTCCTACCTTCCAGAAATTGGCCAGTTTTTCTTTCAAGGCAGGGACCTGGTCGTCTGGGTACCGGTTTGACATTGCCGCCGCATCGGCCATGGCTTTAGCCACCAGTTTGGAAGGGCCGAAGGCATTTTCATTGCTGTTTAACAGGATTATCCTGTCTACCGGTTTCCTTGTTTCTTCAAATGCTAATAAGGATGAAGGCAAAGAAAAGGCGGATGCTGAAAGTGCTGCTTGCTGCAGCCATTGGCGGCGGGTGGTTGGCATATGCTAAATTTTAGCATAAGTTACGATTTTTTTAACCGCAAAGAAGAAAGAGCGCAAAGGCGCCCTTCCTTCTTTGCGGTTAATGTATTATTGTTTGACAGAAGTAGTGATAGAAGGAGCTTGTTTTTTCCAGATTGAATCATTCAGTTTCCTTCACTGGTGGTGAACTTCACTTCCCTTTCTGGTTTTAACGGAAGGTCTTTAAACGGGGTGTATACAAGTGTATATTTTTGGGTTGAATGGGGAAATGAAACATGCAATCCTCCTGGGATTGTGTTTTGCCTTTCCTGCGCATAGGCCTCCGGTTGAAATAAACATAGAATGGAAGCAAATTTGGTCATACAGGTAGTTTTGAAGGGCAAAAGATAAAGAAGAAGAATAAAAGGTTGAATTTTCTTTTTACAAAAAAGCATAAACAGGTAGGAACGGTAAAACAAAACTGGGGGAGTGGGTAGTTTTTGATGTTATTTCCGCGCTAATTCTATGACTTCTGCATCCCGGATATCTTTACCCTCGATGGTAAATCTTACCAGTGTGCTTACTTTGTGCCATCCCTGCCTTCCGGCAGCGCCGGGGTTTATATGCAGGCAGTTAATTTTGGGGTCGTATTGGATCTTTAGAATATGGGAATGGCCGGAAATAAAAAGCTGCGCCGGTTCTTCCAGCAAGGCAGCTTTGGCCAGTGGGGTATACCTGCCAGGGTATCCCCCGATATGGATCATGAGCACTTTAACTTCTTCACAGGTAAACCGTAATTTCTCCGGGTAGATACTG